>DATIYJ010000014.1 GCA_035517655.1 Nitrospiria bacterium
CGATCCCGAAACCGCAAAGGCCTATCATGACGCGACGCTTCCGGCCGAAGGCGCCAAGATCGCCCATTTCTGCTCGATGTGCGGCCCGCATTTCTGCTCCATGAAAATCACCGAGGATGTCCGGGAGTACGCCGAGGAAAAGGCGCTGGACGAGCAGGCCGCCATCGAGACCGGGATGAAGGAAAAGGCCGAGGAGTTCAAGAAGGCCGGGCTCAAGATATATCAATAGAATCCGTGAGGCGAGAGGCGGTAGGCGTGGGAGGGAAACGTTGTGGATCCGATCTTTTGCTTCTTGCGCCTCACGTTTTGGGCCCCACGAAACATAGGTGACGTATGAATCCAAGAAAAATAACACCGTTGCGCGAGGCCGACATTACGCGGAGCATCGCGCAGGAGTTCTATAAACAGTTCGATCAGATCATCGAGTCCGATGTCGTCATCATCGGCGCCGGTCCTTCCGGTCTGGTCTGCGGGCGTGAGCTGGCGACGGCCGGGCTCAAGGTCCTGATCATCGAACAAAACGCGCACCTCGGCGGCGGCTTCTGGTCGGGCGGGTATCTCATGACCAAGGCGGCGATCGCCGCACCGGCGCATGAGCTTCTGGTCAAGCTGGGCGTCCATTGCACCGAGGTAAAGCCCGGGATGCATATCGTCGAGGCGGCGCACGCCTGCGCCAAGCTGATCGGCGCGGCGTACGACGCCGGCGTGAAGGTCTTGAACCTGACAAAAGTTGTGGACCTGATCGTTCGCAAGGACAACAAAGTGGAAGGCGTCGTCGTGAACTGGGCCCCGGTCGAGAACATGGGGCACGATCTCGTTCATGTCGACCCGATCGCACTGGAGTCCAAGATCGTCGTAGATGCGACGGGCCATGACGCGGTGGCGCTGCAGTATCTCAACAAACGGGGACTGTACAAGACCGTTCCGGGGAACGGCGCGATGTGGGTTGAGAAATCCGAACAGCTTGTCCTGGACAACACGGGCGAAGTTTATCCCAACGTCTTCATCGTCGGGCTGTCGGTCGCCGCGGTCTACGGCACCCCGCGCATGGGCCCGGCCTTCGGCGCGATGCTGATGTCGGGTCAGATCGGCGCGGACCTCATTGGGAAGAAACTGGCGCGGTCCTAAATCCTTTTTACAAGGTCGTTCATTCTGTAGGGGCTTGATTCGTCCCGCCCATCGGGGAAAGTGTCATGCCGTTCTCTACGGAGTTCGTGGATAACCATCAGGGGTTGCTGTTCGTGGGATCCGGCGTCGTGACGGCTGATGAAATCCTTGATGCGAAGGGAGCGCTTCTTGATCAGGAGACTCGCCTTCGCCGCATCCGCCATGCGATGGTCCTTCTGGCGGATGTGACCGACCTCCGTGTCACGACCGACGAGATCCGTCAGCTTGCAAGAATAGATGAACGCCTCGCCAAGGTGACGTCCAATGTCGTGGTGGCCGTCGTGGCCGCCAATGACCTTACCTTCGGTCATGCGCGGATGTGGGAGGTGCTGGCCGACAGCACGGGCTGGAAGACGGCCGTGTTCCGAACCCGTTCGGAGGCCGAAACCTGGCTGCGCGCGATCCTGGCCTCTCCGGTCACGCCGCCGCGCGGTGGCCATGACGCGGGGACTGCGGCCTTATAGATGAACAAGGTTGAAAACGACAAAGAAGGCTGGGTGCCGACCTATCGAGGCACCGTTTTTCCGTGGCATTGCGATCATATCGGCCATATGAACGTGATGTGGTTCGTCGGGAAGTTCGATGAGGCCACCTGGCAACTCTTCTCGATACTCGGAATTACAGCGTCCTACATCCGCAAACAGAGCCGGGGCATGGCCGGACTGGAGCAACGAGTTTCCTATCAGCGCGAGCTGAGAGCGGGCGACGTCGTCTCGATCCGATCCGGCGTTCTCGAGATGAAGGAAAAAGTGATCCGCTACGTTCACGAGATGCGGAACGACGAGACCGGCGAGCGGTCGGCCATGATGATCGTGACTTCCGTCCATATGGACACGGCCAAACGAAAATCCTGCCCGTTTCCAAAGGAAATCGTCGAAGCCGGCCGCGCCATGATCATTCCGTTTGATCCGCTGGATTGGGGATTTCGCTAGAAAGAGTTTCCGAAAAGAAACGTATCCATGTCGGGAGGAAACATGGAAGTCGCGACGCTTGGCGGCGGCTGTTTCTGGTGCCTTGAGGCGGTTTTTGCGGATCTGAAAGGGGTCGAGAAGGTCGAGTCCGGATATTCCGGCGGCGCGACCGTCGATCCGACGTACCGTCAGGTGTGCGCCGGAACGACCGGCCATGCCGAGGTGGTCCGTGTCACGTTTGATCCCAGGGTCGTTTCTTTTAAAGAAATACTTGAAGTATTCTTCTCAATCCACGATCCAACTACACTCAATCGCCAGGGATCTGACGTGGGTACACAGTACCGTTCGGCTGTTTACTACCATACTCCGGAGCAGAAAACGATTGCCGAGCAGACGATCAAAGAAGTCAATGCGTCGGGAATCTGGGATGCGCCCATCGTGACGGAGATCGCCCCGGTCAGCGTATTTTACAAGGCTGAAGATTATCACCAGGAGTATTACAAGAATCATCCGGAACAGATGTACTGTCAACTGGTGATTGCGCCCAAAGTCTCAAAATTCCGAAAACAGTATATTGATAAATTGAAGAAGTAGGGGCGATTCATGAAGTGCCCCGGATCAGAACCCGATCACCAATCCCACTTCGGAGAAAAGATTTTTCTTCTGATGACTTGGCGTGTACGAACAGCGCTTGCGGGATTAAACATCCGGACTACGTGAATCGGGGCATTCGATTATGCCAGCTCGAACATTCGGTCTATGCTAATTCGAGCATCCGATCGAGGGCCACTTTGGCCCAGGTGCGGTCCGCCTCCGGCACGATAATCTGATTGACGATGGCGCCGCCCTCAAGCCGTTCCATCGACCAGAGGAGATGGGGAGCGTCGATCCGGAACATCGTCGAGCACATGCAGACCATCGGTGAAAGAAAATAGATCTCCTTTTCGGGATTATCCCGCTTGAGACGGTTGACAAGATTCAACTCGGTTCCGACGGCCCATCGGGATCCGGCCGGTGCGGCCGTGACGGTTCGGATGATGTATTCGGTCGAGCCGATGAGATCCGACTTGTCCACCACCTCCATGGAGCATTCGGGATGAACGATCACCTGGATTCCCGGGTATTGTTTTTTGAAGAGGTCCACGTGCTGCGGCTGGAACATCTGGTGGACGCTGCAGAAGCCCTGCCAGAGAAAGACCCGCGCCTTCCGGACGGCTTCCGGACGATTGCCCCCGTTCGGTCGCAGGGGATCCCAAAGAACCATTTCGTCCAAGGAAATGCCCATCCGTTTGCAGGTATTACGGCCCAGATGTTGGTCGGGGAAAAAAAGGATCTTCTCGCGCCGCTCGAAGGCCCAGCGGATGATCCGTTCGGCGTTGGTGGAGGTGCAGACCAGACCTCCCCGTTCGCCGCAAAACGCCTTAAGGTCAGCCGCTGAATTGATGTAGGTGATAGGGGTGATGGTATTCTCCGGAACGAGATGCGTGATTTCCTGCCAGGCTGTCTCTACCGACTCGATATCCGCCATATCGGCCATCGAGCAACCCGCAGCGAGATCCGGTAGAATAACCTTTTGTTCGGATGTTGTTAGAATATCGGCCGTCTCGGCCATGAATTTGACGCCGCAGAAGACGATGTATTCCCGATCCTTCCGTTGGGCGGCATACTGCGAGAGTTTCAACGAGTCGCCGGTGTAGTCGGCGAACTTGTACACTTCGTCTCGCTGATAGTTGTGCCCCAGGAGCAACAGCCGATCGCCTAATCGTGCTTTCACGTCCGAAATCCGTTCATCAAGAATATCGGGCGAAAGCCGGTAATACTCCTCAAGACCGGTTTCCGGGGTTTTTAATTGAATCGCATTGTCCATAACGTCACGTTTCTCATATCCGTTGGTGTGTTATTATAAAATGAGGAGGTCCGTTAAATCAAGAGGGGAGCGGAACCGATCCACCGGCAACACCTTGTTCCTATCGGGAAATTATGTTAGGATGTTTTTTATGAAGGATATCAAAGGCCATTCTGTTTCAGCCTCCGCTGCGGAAGCGGTCCAGGTCGTCCTGCCCAACGACACCAATCCGTTGGGTAACGTTCTCGGAGGGAGGGTGATGCACTGGATTGATTTGATCGCCGCCGTGGTGGCCGTCCGACACAGCAAACGACCGGTTGTGACGGCGTCGATGGAAGGGCTTGAGTTCCATTCCCCCATCCGGTTGGGCCAGATCGCCATTCTGAAAGCGGCGTTGAATTATGCAGGTCGAACCTCGATGGAGGTGGGAGTCGAAGTTTATGCGGAGGATTTCAGAACCGGCCAACGGCACCACACCAGCAGCGCGATCCTAACCTACGTGGCGCTCGATGACGCGGGAAGACCGACGCCGGTTCCCCCGTTGCATGCGGAGACGCCGGACGAGAAGCGTCGTTACGCGGAGGCCGAACAGCGTTATCAGGGGCGAAAGCAGCGAGGGCCCGGGCGTTGACACGCGGACAGACATTGTTTAAAATAGAATCCGATCGATGATCGGCCCCTTCTTTCGGGGCCGTTCTATTTCCATCCATCTCGGCGAAAATGGGCAAACGCTACAGTCTTGAGCAGGGCAGTTTTGACGACCACATCATGAACCTGATTCAGATGTGCGGCGGGTCCCCCCATGCCGATCTGATCAAGGAGATCATCGTGACGGCCTTGAAGTTGGTGGAAGACCCGGCCGCCCGCATCGACGTCAAAATCCTGAATGCGGCGTTGAGGGAGTTGCGGTTTGCCTTTAAACTCTTCTCCGGCTACCGTCATATTCGCAAGGTGACCATATTCGGTTCGGCGCGTACGGCCGAGACCGATCCAACTTACCTGCAGGCCGCCAGCTTCGCCCACAAGATTGTTCGCCGCGGGTACATGGTGATTACCGGCGCGGGAGACGGCATCATGAAGGGCGCGCAAGAAGGGGCCGGCCGGAAAATGAGTTTTGGCGTGAACATCCAGCTCCCGTTCGAGCAGTCACCCAATGTGTATATCGAGAATGATCCGAAACTGGTGACCTTTAAATATTTTTTCACCCGGAAGCTGATCTTTGTTAAAGAAACGGACGCCATCGCCCTCTTCCCGGGGGGATTTGGAACCCTGGACGAGATGTTCGAATCGCTGACCTTGGTCCAGACCGGAAAGAGCGACATCATGCCGATTGTGCTGATCGACGCCCCGGGCGGGACCTACTGGTCGGAGTGGCGTCGGAACCTTGAAAAAAATCTTTTGAAGCGGGGACTGATCGCGCCCGAAGACATGCATTTTTTCAAGATTACGGATGATGTGGATGTCGCGGTCAAAGAGGTGACCGGCTTTTATCACAATTATCATTCCTCCCGGTATATCGGGGATCAATTGATCATTCGCCTGCAACGGCCCCTTTCCGATGCGCTGTTGGACAAGCTCAACGGAAGTTTTAACGACATTCTAACTCAAGGACGGTTTGTGAGACAGTCGGCCGCCCCGGAAGAGTCCGATGAACCGGATTTGAACCACTTGCCGCGGCTGGCGTTCCGGTTCAATCGGAAGAGCTTTGGCCGCCTCCGTAACTTGATCGAAACGTTGAACACGGAGTAGCCCGTCCAGATTGCGGATTCATGGCGATGAAGGACATGAAATGATCGTCGTTGCAAATCGGATTCCGGTCGTGAAAGGCCGCGAACAGGAGTTTGAAAGACAGTTTCTCGGAAGGCCTAAACTGGCCGATATGATGCCGGGGTTTATCCGAAACGAATTTCTGAAGCCGCTCAACAACGATTATTACGTCGTGTTAAGCTATTGGGAAAGCCGCGAGGAGTTCGAAGCCTGGGTGAAGAGCGAAGGCTATCAGAAGAATCAGGCCCGGAAGATGAATCGCGATTTTCTGTCGGGACCGGTTCAGATGGATCTTCATGAAGTGATCGGGATATCGGAACGCGTGAGGGAGATGTAAGCCCGATGGCCAACGTCCTCGAAAAGAACAAGCCGGCCCTGTTTTTGCACCAGGTCGAGCTCGGTCCCATGCAAAACTTCGTCTATTTGATCGGCTGCGAGAAGACGCGCGAGGCGGCGGTGGTGGATCCGGCCTGGGATGTTCCGGCGATCCTCGCGATTGCGAAGAACCATGGATTCCAAATCAAGACGGTCCTTCTGACCCATACCCATTTCGACCATATCAACGGCGTGGAAGAACTTCTGAAGCAAACGGACGCCCGTGTTTTTGTCCATAAGAAGGAGGCCGCCGCGCTCCGGTACGGAGGCGGCAACATCAAGAAGATTGAGAGCGGAGATGCGGTCAAGGTGGGTGATTTGAACATTACCTTTATCCATACGCCCGGTCACACCCCGGGATCGCAGTGTTTCTATGTGGGCGACCGACTGATCACGGGGGACACGCTGTTTATCAACGGGTGCGGGCGCTGCGACCTTCCCGGAGGGAGTCCGGAAGAAATGTATCACAGCCTGACCGGCACCCTTAGACGTTTGGATGATCACATCAAGGTTTATCCCGGTCATCATTACGCCCCCGTGCCGGTCTCGACCCTCGGCGATGAGAAACGCCAAAACCCATTTCTGACCAGCGGCTCCATCGAGGAATTTCTCCGACGGACGATGGGACGCTGATCGCGTTGCTTGTCAGATTCATTTTGTTTGCCGTATAATATGCGACCGTCCATGGAGCCGCCTTTGCAGAATCACGAAGTGGCGTTGGCCTACAAGCGCCTCACCGAAGATTATGATCGCATCATTGAACGCCAACCCTTTTTTATCAACGCCTATCGCCTCTATGATAAACTCCTGCATCACATCCTGGATGGAAAACGATACAAAAAGATTCTGGATGTCGGGTGCGGCAACGCGGCCCAAACGGTTCGGCTGGCCCGATACGGCGATGAAGTGATCGGCGTGGACATTGCCGAGGATCTTTTGTCCGTCGCCCGAGAGCGGTGTCGCGATTTTCCGAATGTCCGTTTCATGAAAGAGGATGCGCGTAAACTGCCCTTTCCGGATCAAACCTTCGATTGCGTCCTGTCGTACGGCGACGTATTGAGTCATATTACGGACGGATATGAGCGGGCCCTGTCCGAAATCAGCCGTGTCTCCAGGACCGGGGCCTTGATCTCGTTCGAGGTGGACAATAAGTGGAACGCCGGGCTCCTTTACAAGCCCCGTGAGCTTCGGGACGCGATCCGGACGCGGGGCCGCGGCCATGACACCCGGGAATGGGAAGGAATGCGGTTTAAGACCTTCACGCATCGGGAACTGGCGGATCTCTTGAACCGGCACGGGTTTAAAATGACCGGGTTTCACGGCCACAATATTTTGGCGTCTCTTATTCCGGATCGTTATGTACTGGAGCAGTATCGGCGGACGTTTTTGGGATCGCTGGCCGTATGGCTTGGAACGATCGACCTCGCGGTTTCTGGAATGTATCCGTTTAACCGTTTCGGGTTTAATATCATGGTCATCGCCCGGAAAAACTAGATGCTCGGCGATCCAGGAGCCGATTAACCGATACCAAGGAGCGGAAGCGATGGATTTGCTGAATATGCTCGTGAATAAGAAAATCGAGACGATTGAACACGATGCTGTTCTGAAAACCGCCGCCCAACGGATGCGGGATCATCGAATCGGCTCTCTAATCGTGACCCGGGGCGGTCGTCCGGTCGGGATCATCAGCGAGACGGACTTGGCCCGCAAGGCCGTCGCGGAAGGGCTGAATCCCGAGCAGGCCCATATTTCGTCCATCATGAGCAGTCCGATTATTTCGATCGAAATCACCGAGACGCCGGAGCGTGCGAATGATTTGATGAAGGAAAAGGGAATCCGGCATCTGGGCATCACGGAGGAGGGGCGATTGACCGGGATCATCTCGGTGCGCGACCTGCTGAGATATTTCAAGGTCTACTACGATGGGATCGGGACTTTAAAGGCTAAAAAACAACCATGAGCGTTAGAAAATCGCGGCAGAATCCGGTAAGGTCCGATCCGAGCCGTATCCAAAAAGTCGAGCTTCACCAGCATGTGGACGGCTCGATTCCCGTCGGGCTGGCCTGGAAGCTTATGAAGCGGCACGGACTCAACCCGGTCGAATCGCTGACCCAAATGGAAAAACTCCTGATTCTCCAGGATGAGGAAATGGGCAGTCTGCTGCGCTATCTGGACAAGTTTCATTACCCTCTTTGGATCACCCAATTTTACGAAAACATCGCTCTCGTCGTTGAGGCCATTGTGGAAGAGGCCTATCGGAATCAGGTCCGGCTCCTCGAACTCCGATACTCACCGGTCATCCATACCTATGCGGGTCTGACATTGCGGCAGACGATCAGCGCGGCCTTGAGCGGAATCAACCGCGCTCGAAAACGATTTTCCGTCCGGGCCGGGTTGATCGTGATCGCCATGCGCCAGCACGGTCCTCACATCGCCAAGATCCTGGCCCGATCCGCCGTCGCGGAAGGCCAACAGTTTCACGAACGGTCGGGCGTGATCGGGTTCGACGTGGCCGGTCTCGAACGCGGGAATCCGCCCGGTTTGTTTAAAGAAGCCTATGCCATCGCCCGCACCGGCGGCCTGGGCCTTACGATCCATGCCGGTGAAGATGAAGGGCCGCATGCCGTCTGGCAGGCCATTGACGAGTTGGGCGTGACCCGGATCGGCCACGGATGTTCATCGGTGCGCGATAAAGTGTTGTTGCGCCGACTGGCCCGCGATAAAATCCTGATCGAATGCTGCATAACGTCCAACTACCAGACCGGCGCGGTCAAACGCGGCCGTATGCACCCGATCTTCACGTTTCTGGAATACGGGATCCCGGTCGCGATTTGTACCGACAACACGACCGTCTCCGGCACCAATCAAAACCTGGAAAATAAACGACTCGTCCGAAGGCTTACTGTTTCCCAGCTGGCGATGATCCATCAAAACGCCCGCTTCTACACCTTTATCCGAACGGAGCAACAAAGCCGCTGATTCAACGATGAAGACCGGAACGGGGGTTGGGTGGGCTACGGTTGTGCTTCTGGGCGTCGGGGCGGTGTTTTATCATCAGGAGGTGTCCGATTTTATCCATGCGATGCAGCCGAATTCCATGGAGGCGACCATCACGTTTGGGAAGGCGCTTGATCCCAGCGGCCGGTTCGTCGTCGATCCCGCGACGACATTCAGCCTCGGTGAAAACGTGGCCTGGGTTGTTCACTTTCAAAAAAATGCCGGAGCGAAAGAATTAATCGTCTCCCTTTCCGAAATTGGGCCCGATGGACGGGAAATTCCACTCGATCGGAACAAGATGACGGTGGCCCCGACGGATATCGGCCTGTACAATTTCACGACCACGCAGGCCTTCTGGGCGCTCTCTCCGAAAGAGACGGGTGTGAATCGCCATGTCTATCGCGTCAAATACCTTAAAGATCGGATCATTGCACAAGGCGACTTCGCCATTGTGGCGAAGTCCCCGGAGCAACCGCCATCCGACCGGTCGACCAAAACGCCTTCGTTTCCTTGACTTCTGATTTTCTCCCCGATATAGTCTACAGGATGAAACCTGCCATCGGCATAATCGGTCTGTTGTCCGTTTTGGTCAGTCTGACTTGGCCGGTTTCTGCGGCGACGGCCGCGGAAGCGGTGTCACCGCCGGTTTCAAAAACCGAAACCTCAAACAACGTCTATACGCTGCGTGCGAAAAATCATTGGATGGCCAACAAGACGATCAAAGATCTTGTGGAGCTTTTAGGAGGGACGTCGAAATCCAATCTGTTGAAAGGAAGTCGGCCACAGACGATCCGCATAGAGCTCTCGTTGCCGCGGGATCAGTCGGCCTATTTTATGTCCAAGCTTTCCGGGCTGGGCATGTTGACGTCGCCGTCCGGTGCGGAAACGAAAAGTCCGAATTCAAAGGACAGCCTCACCTCCCGGATGACCCTCGATGTATTTGATCCGTAGGGGGTGACCCATGGGAACACGAGCGCGGTGAACATCCCGAGCCCCTCGCAAGATCAGACCGTTTGAAGGTGTAAAAACCGTCCATCCGATCTGTCCGTTGTCGGCAAATTAGAATAGCCGAAATCGGTGTCCGAAAAGATCCGCATCGACAAATATCCTGTTTCGCTATCCCCATGTCACCGATAGTAAAACCGTCGGGTTTTCTTGACAATTCGCTCACTTTCGTATAAAGTTTGATAACGGCGCGATTGATCCCGTTGTTCCGGAGAAATCACTCTTCCAAGGAGGAGGCGGATGCAGAAGCTCTGGCTCAAATCGTACGAGCGTGGCGTTCCGGCGAGCATTAATTATGCCAATATTACCCTGCAGCAACTTCTGTTCGAAACCGTCCGGCGATTCCCAAAACGTCCCGCATTGATCTATTACGGCAATACCATCACCTACGAACAGCTCGATCTCCTGAGCAACCGACTGGCCAATGCCCTCATCGAAATGGGGGTGCAGAAAGGGGATCGCGTGGCCATCATGCTCCCGAATGTTCCCCAGTGCCTCATCGGTTACTTCGGCGCTTTGAAGGCCGGCGCGATCGTGGTTCAGACCAACCCGCTCTACGTCGAGCGGGAACTGGAACAACAACTGAACGATTCCGGGGCCGAGACAATCGTTGCGCTGGACATCTTTTACGAAAAGATATCCCGGATCCGCCACCGGGTTCCTCTCAAACGGATTATCCTGACCGGCGTTGGGGATTATCTCCCTCCTTTACTCCGGTTGTTCTATCCCATCAAAGCGATGAAAGAGGGGCAGTGGGTCCGGGTTTCCCATCAACCGCCGGTTTACGACTTCCGGAAGTTGTTGAAACGCTCGGAAGGCGTCCAGCCCATCGTTCCGGTCAAACCGGATGACACGGCCCTCCTTCAATACACCGGAGGAACCACGGGCGTTCCGAAGGGCGTGATGTTGAGCCACAACAATCTAATGGCCAACGCCGTTCAATGCCGACACTGGATGCCCTCGCTCCGAGACGGGGAGGAAGTCTTTCTCGGCGTGGTTCCGTTCTTTCATGTCTACGGCCTGAGCACCTGCATGAACCTCGGTCTATTGACCGGGTCCTGCATCGTCCTCCTTCCCCGTTTCAAAACGGATGACGTACTCAAGACGATCGTCCGGCACCGGGTCACCATCTTCATGGGCGTTCAGGCGATGTACGTCGCCATCAACAATTATTCCCGCATCGGTCAGTTCGATCTTTCATCGATTCGTATCTGCATCAGCGGCGCGGGGCCGCTTCACCGGGAGGTCCAGGACCGATTTGAGGAACTGACCGGCGGAAAGCTGGTCGAGGGCTACGGATTGAGCGAGGCCTCGCCGGTCACACATTGCACGCCGATCCACGGCCTTCGGAAGAAAGGCTCCATCGGCCTGCCGTTTCCGGACACGGATGCCAGGATCATGGATCGAGAAACGGGCCGGCAAGAGCTGCCGATCGGGGAGATCGGCGAGCTGGCGGTCCGCGGGCCCCAAGTGATGCAGGGGTACTGGAACAAGGACGACGAGACCAAGCAGGTTCTCCGCGACGGATGGCTGTATACCGGCGACATGGCCCGGATGGATGAGGACGGCTATTTCTACATCGTGGACAGGAAAAAAGACATGATCAAGACCCGCGGCGAGAATGTCTATCCCCGGGAGGTGGAAGAGGTCCTGTTCCGACATCCGAAGATCAAAGAGGCCGTGGTCATCGGAATCCCGGACACGTTCAGCGTCGAGCTGATCAAGGCCTACGTGGTGCTGAAGGAGCACGAGCACGCGACCGAGGAAGAGATCCGCGACTACTGCCGGAAGGAGTTGGCCAAGTTCAAGGTCCCGAAGTGGGTCGAATTTCGGAAGGAGCTGCCCAAGACGATGGTGGGCAAAGTCTTACGGCGCATCCTGCTTGAAGAAGAGTTGGGCCGGAAAAGGTCGGAGGTCGTCCGGTGAAAGAAGTTGTCGTCGTGGATGGAGTCCGAACCCCGATCGGGAATTTCGGCGGAACGATCAAGGATGTGACGAACCAGGAACTCGGGCGGCAGGTCGTCCGGGGGCTTCTCCAGCGAACTCGGCTCGGCCCTGATTTAATCGAGGAGGTCATTTTCGGCTGCGTCCTGCAAAACAGCGACGCGACGAACTTGGCCAGGGTCGTAAGCCTGATGGCGGGTCTTCCCATCCCCGTTCCGGCCTACACCGTCCAGCGAAACTGCTCCTCCGGGCTCCAATCCGTCGTGAACGCCTTCCAGAATATCCAATGCGGGGACGCCGACGTCCAGATCGCGGGCGGGATCGAGAACATGAGCCTGGCGCCGTACATCATCCGGCAGATGCGCTGGGGAAAACGGCTTCGGCACGGGGAGGTGATCGACAGCGTTTGGGAGGGTCTGACGGACGCCTTTTGCGGTCAGGTCATGGGCTCCACGGCCGAGAATCTGGCCGAGGAGTTTAAGATTTCTCGCGAGGAGCAGGACGCGTACGCGCTTGAAAGTCACAGGCGCGCGCTCATCGCCCTTAAAGAAAGTAAGTTCACCGATGAGATCATTCCCGTCACCGTTGTCCGGACCGGCGCCCGGAGCCGAACGGCTCCGCCGCCGTTTGAGCGGGACGAAGCCCCCGATCCGAAACTGGACGGCGCGCGCCTGGCCCAAAATCCGGCGATCTTCAAAGAAGGCGGCACGGTGACGGCCGGCAACGCTTGTCCATTGAACGACGGAGCGGCGGCGCTGCTCGTCATGTCGGCCGAGAAGGCCCGTGCTCTGAACTACGAGCCGCTGGGCTATGTGCGGTCCTACGCCTTTGTCGGCGTGGAGCCCGAGCGGATGGGGATCGGGCCGGCCGCGGCGATTCCGAAGGCTCTTGAAAAGGCCGGGGCCGGAAAATCCAAATTGAGCCTTCGCGATATTCAGCTGTTCGAGATCAACGAGGCGTTCGCGGCGCAGTATCTTGCGGTGGAGCGGGTGTTGAAGCTGGACCGCGGGATCGTCAACGTCAACGGAGGGGCGATTGCCCTGGGCCACCCCGTCGGGATGACCGGAGCCCGTCTCATCCTGACGTTGTTGCGTGAAATGAAACGGCGGGATCTTTCCCTCGGAGTCGCCAGCATGTGCGTGGGAGGGGGGCTGGGCGCCGCGATGGTTCTCGAACGAAAATAATGGACGTTATCTGGAGAATTCCATGAACATTAAAAAAGCGGCCGTGATCGGAGCGGGAACCATGGGGGCGCAGATCGCCCAGGTGATCAGTCATGCCGGGGTTCCGGTCATTCTCATGGATATCCATGAGGACGGCGTCGCGCGCGGCCTTGAGACCATTCGGAAGATTTATCAGACCCGCGTGGACAAGGGGAGGATGAAGGCCGCCGAAGCCGAACAGAAAGCGGCCTTGGTCGTGGGGGCATCGAATTATGACGGATTCGGCGACGTGGATGTCGTTATCGAAGCTGTTTTTGAGGAAATGGAGGTCAAGCGAAAGGTCTTCACGGCGCTGGATGCCGCCTGTCCCCCGCGGACCGTGCTGGCTACGAACACATCCTCCCTGTCGATTTCGGCGATCGCGTCGGTCACCCGCAGGCCCAAGCAAGTGATCGGAATGCACTTCTTTAATCCGGTATACGCCATGAAGCTGGTGGAGGTAATCCCGGGTTTGGATACCTCTCCGGAAACGGTCCATGACGTCGTTGCGCTGGCCGAACGATTGGGAAAGACTCCGATCCGGGTCCGGGAGTGCCCCGGATTTGTCGTGAACCGGTTGCTGATGCCGTACCTAAACGAGGCCGCCCTTGCTCTTCAGGAGGGGGCGGCCTCGGCGAACGAGATAGACGGGGCGATGAAGGCCTTCGGTATGCCGATGGGACCGTTCACCCTGTTGGATATGATCGGGATCGATATCGCCGAAAAGGTTTCGCAGATCCTTTATGACGCCTACGGTCCCCGCATGGCGGTGGCCGAGATCCTGTCCGAGATGGTTGCGGCGAAGCGTTTCGGTCGGAAGAGCGGCGCGGGGGTCTATCGATACGATGACGAAAATGATGAACAGATGACCCAAATCCTTCAAAAAGTCCGTAAGAATGTCGGGGTCGCCGAAACGGGGTTCGCTCCCGAGCGGCTGCTTCTTTTGATGATCAACGAGGCCGCGATCTGTCTTCAGGAAGGAACGGCGACGGCCGGCGATCTGGACCTGGCCATGGTTTTTGGAACGGGTTTCCCGCGCGAGAAGGGCGGTCCGCTTCATTACGCCGATCAGGTGGGACTCGATGTGCTGTTAAAAGAGCTTCAACGCCATGCGGCGTCGCTCGGCCCTCGTTTTTGGCCCGCGCCGATCATCAAGCGAATGGTGGGGGCGGGGTACATCGGCCTAAAGTCCCGGCGGGGGTTCTTTACGTATTAAAGGATGCCCATGTCGCAACGACTGATCGCATGTCAAATTGAAGACGACGTGGCCACCGTGACTCTGGACAACCCGCCGGCCAATGCCTTAAGCAGCGCCCTTCTCGATGAGCTGAACCGGGTCATCGATGAAATGGGCCGAAATGCGGAGGCGAAGGCGATCGTGATCACCGGCGCCGGAAAGGTTTTCGCGGCCGGCGCCGATATCAAGGAAATCGCCGATATTGAATCCGGGAAGCGGGGCCGGCAGCTCAGCGCTCGGGGCCAGGCGATCATGGATCGGATCGAACGGATGAACAAATTGATGATCGCGGCCGTGAACGGCCTGTTTTGTCTCGGAGGCGGGCTGGAGCTGGCCATGGCCTGCCATCTCCGGATCGCGGGCGACCGGGTCCGGCTGGGTCTTCCCGAAATCACGCTCGGCATCATTCCGGGTTTCGGCGGCACCCAGCGCTTGCCCCGTTTGGTGGGAACCGCGAAGGCGCTGGAGTTGATCCTGACGGGTGATCGCGTCAAGGCCGAAGAGGGCCGCCGGATGGGGCTGGTGAATGAGGTCGTTCCGGACGCCGAGGTTTTGAGCCGGGCCCGTGCGGTGGCGAAGAAAGTCGCCGGGATGGGTCAGTTGGCGGTCCGCGCGGCGCTGAAGGCGGTTCTAGATGGCCGTACCCAATCGCTGGAGTCCGGGCTGGAATTGGAAGCGAAATTGTTCGGCTCACTTTGCGAGACGGCGGATATGAAGGAGGGCCTCCATGCGTTCCTGCAGAAACGTCCGGCCCGGTTCCGGGATGCGTGACGGATGACCCGGTGATCAACGGAGGCCGTGTGGGCGACAACCCATCAAAATACCCCGTTCGGGAGGGAAAGATGGCCCTCGTATTGGCCGGAGGAGGTTTCCCCGGATGGATGTATGAGGTCGGCTGTCTCTCGGCCCTGGACGAGTTCTTTGACAATGGTTTTACCGTAAATGATTTTGACATTTACGTTGGAACCAGCGCGGGTGCGGGCGTGGCGGCCCTGGTCGCCAACCAGGTCAGGCCGATCGAAATATTCGAGGCGATCCGCGAAAACAAAGACAGCCCCTTTAATTTCAAAAGCAGCAATATTTACAGCTTCGGTTATCAGGAAACGTGGCAGTTGTTCAAGAAACTGGTCCGGTCACTGGGACCGATGATAAGCTATCTGTGGCGGAATCGGAAATGGTTCTCCACAATGGATCTGGTCCACCTTTTCGAGGAATACCTCCCTTCCGGACTCTTCACCCTTCGAAATTTTGACGATTACCTGGGGTCTTTTTTATCCCAACCCGGTTATACCAACGATTTCCGAAAATTAAAGCGCGAGTTGTACATTCCGGCGATCGACGTCGACCTGGGGCGGTACGATGTTTTCGGGGAGGGCGAATTCGCCGATGTACCCATCTCGCAGGCCGTCACGGCTTCGTCGGCGATTCCGATCGTCTTCCAGCCGGTCCAGATCAAGGGGCGGGACTATATCGACGGAGGCGTCGGCCGTGTCGCGTACATGGACATCGCGATCAATCATGGCGCTTCTCTCGTGTTCGTGATCAACCCCATTGTTCACATCGTCAACGACCGGAGCAAGTTCTGCTTGCCGACCTTGTACGGCTATTGCGGAGGTCTGAAAGAAAAGGGGATGTCGTATATCTTTGACCAGGGGAACCGGATCAGCACGGGCACCCGGATTTATCTCGGCCTGAAGCGCTATCAGGCGGAACATCCCGACAAGGATTTCCTTCTGGTCCAACCCGACCCGTCCGACGCCTTGATGTTCTTGTACAACGTCATCAACCTGGCGGCCCGTCTGGAGATTCTCAACTACGGTTATGTCTCGACCGTGAACGTTCTGAAATCTCAGTTTACGTCCTTCGAGAAATACTTTGCCAAGCACGGCGTCAAGGTCACATTAAAACGTTTTCGATGAGCCGCGGTCACGTCTCCGGCCGGAGGCCTCATTGATCCGGACGCTTTTGAGGACCGGATGGGTTTATCCGGGTAATTTGGGGGGCCAGATGACGTAGAGCATCAAATAGGTGACGGAGCTGGTGCAGAGTGCGATAAGGAACAGCACCATCGTAAACGTGCCGATGATACGGTGACGACGTTCCCCATCCGGGATGAGCCGTTCGATTCCTTTTTCCAGAAAGAGAACGAACAAGACGAGAAGAAAACCGGAAATATAAACGATCCAGCAGGCCGTCGAACGACATCGCACGACGGCGATGAGGCCGAAGAACAGAAAAACCGCACCCGTGACGGTTAAAAAGGCCGACCGGGTCATGGTGAGAAGGCCGTTCTGAAGAACGCGCAGCCCCGATCGTTTCACCGCGACGCGGAAACCCAAGACGATCATATAAACCGCGGAAACCAGCCCGGTGCTTACGACCGTGATATGAATCGTCAGCAATGGCGTAAAAAGATAATTATACAGCCACTCCGGCCCTCCAAAACCCTCCTTCCCTTCCGTCGCCAATGCGCCGAGTCCTCGAGCCAGATAGTACAGCGTAAAATAGCCCAGCATGCTGACCATCGCCCAGAGAGTCAGCGCATGGTGGCGGTTTCCCTGTTTTTTCTTGCCCATTCTCCAGCCGATCATGAACAGGATCGTGAAGGCCATGGCCATGAGAAAACTCAGGTCTGCGCCCAGGGTCCCATGGGCCGGCAGAAAACCGGGTCTGCCCAACAGCTCTTTCATGGTTGGATCCTTTCGAAGGGTCGGTTGTTATGCATGGCCTAAGGTTCTTATAACACTCCCTTCAGACCCCGTCAAGCTTCATTGACAGTCGGAATGCGGTGTGATAGGGTGAATTGGGTGAAGACGGAAAACAAATATTGTCTCTGTTGCGGCGAATCGGTGCCGGTCAATAAAGTCCAACGAGATGGAAAACTTGAAACGACTTGTGTCTATTGCGGTTTTGTTCTGGACGTGGCGATGGAGGAAGAAAGGGGGCTGGCCGGTTGCATTCTTGCGGCCGACGATTCGGATCTGACGCGCGACCTTATCAGAGAGTCGTTGTTGAAGAAGAAAATGGCCCGATCGGTGCTCTCGTCCAAGAACGGTCAGGAATTCATCACGTCGTTTACCCGGAGGCTGGCCGAAAATCAGTCCGTCGATTTGGTCATTTTGGATGTGGAGATGCCGGTCATCGACGGCATCACGGCTGCGCGTATGATGCGCGCGGTCGAAGGCCAATACGGAAAGGCCAAAGTGCCCATTCTTTTTTTCTCCGCGCACAAATGCGATGAAAACTTGAAGCGGCAAATCTCCCTCTTCAAACCGGCCAGTTATGTCAATAAGGGAAGCGATTCCGATCCGGAAAAACTCTTGGAACGCATCGATCTCCTGATCGGCTATTTCATGATTAATCGCAAAACGCCTACTTCCTAACCCCCTGATTATTCAGAGTCCTTCGACAAGATTCATTGACTTTTACCCTCCCGCATGGTAACGTCAAAAAAACTTGAAGAGTGAGCGGAATGAAACCTAAATCGATGAGAACGATCCAGCGCATGCCGGCGTATCACCCCTCGCTGGAAGAATTCATCCGCAAGGCCAAACAGGGAAATCTGATTCCGGTTTATCGCGAAATCCTGGCTGACCTGGAGACACCCGTGTCCGCGTTTCTTAAAATCCGTGATGAACACTACGGGTATCTTCTGGAAAGCGTGGAAGGCGGGGAAAAATGGGCGCGTTATTCCTTCCTGGGAAGCCGTCCGGCGTTGGTCATCAGAGGATCGCTTAATGAATTGACGTTGATCCGGCCCGGAGGTGTCGAGCGGGTTAAAGTCAAGACGGACCCTTTGGAGACGCTCAAGGGGATCATGGCCGATTACCAACCGGTGGAAGTGGAGGGAGTGCCGCGCTTCTTCGGAGGCGCCGTCGGCTATCTCGGGTACGATATGATCCGAAGCATCGAACGGCTTCCCGACTTTCACCACGACGGTTTGGACTTGCCCGTGATGTATTTAATGGTGACCGATACCCTGCTCATTTTCGATAACATGGCGCAGACCATTAAAGTGGTTTCGAACGTCCATCTGTCCGACCGTGGCGGGCGCGGAACGGACGGCGCGCGGCGGGCGTATCGCGAGGCGATTGATAAAATCGAGGCGATCATCGCCCGTTTGAAGAAAACAGATCGCCTTGATAAGAAGAGACGTCGTAACGGCGCGAAGAATTCGGAATGGAGGATCGCTTCAAATATGACCCCTCCCGCCTTCCGGAAGATCGTGCGCCGGGCCAAGGAATACATCCGGTCGGGGGATATTTTTCAAGTCGTGCTCTCCCAGCGATTCGAAACCGAGTCCCGGTCCGCGTCCTTCGATATTTACCGGTCCCTCCGGGTCATCAACCCGTCGCCGTACATGTATTATCTTCAATTGGACGGCCTCGAGCTGGTCGGTTCTTCGCCCGAGGTGTTGGTACGATGCGAAGACCGCAAGATCGAACTCCGGCCGATCGCCGGAACCCGTCCGCGGGGCCGGAACGAGGAGGAGGACCGGTTGCTGGAGCGCGAGCTCCTGTCCGATCAAAAAGAATGCGCGGAACACATCATGCTGGTGGATCTGGGGCGAAACGATGTCGGACGCGTTTCTGATGTCGGGTCGGTTCGGGTGGAAAGATTGATGGCCGTCGAACGGTACTCGCACGTGATGCATCTCGTCTCGCAAATCGAAGGACGGCTCCAAAAGGACAAGGACGTTTACGATGTGATGCGGGCCTGTTTTCCCGCGGGCACCGTTTCGGGCGCGCCTAAGATCCGAGCCATGGAAATTATCGAGGAATTGGAGCCGACCGGTCGAGGCCCGTACGCAGGCGCCGTGGGTTATTTCAGTTTTTCCGGAAACCTGGATACCTGCATTAATATCCGGACGATCGTGATCAAAGGGGGGCGGGCCTATATTCAAGCCGGGGCCGGAATCGTGGCGGACTCCGATCCCAAACGTGAATATCAGGAGACGGTCAATAAAGCCAAGGCGATGCTGGTCGCGATCGAAATGGCCCAAGGGGGCCTGGACTAAATAAGGGATGCCCTATCGATGACGCTCGTGGCGTGACGCGATATGCTTTTGATGATCGACAACTATGACTCGTTCACCTACAACCTGGTCCAGTATTTCGGGGAGCTGGATCAGGATGTGCGTGTTTACCGAAACGACCAGATTACGCTGGACGAGATCGCGGAGCTCCGACCCGATCGGATCGTGATCTCGCCCGGACCCTGCACGCCGAAGGAGGCCGGGGTCTCGATCGAGCTCATCAAACGGTTTGCCGGACGGGTTCCGATCCTGGGGGTCTGCCTCGGTCATCAGGCGATCGGGGAGGCCTTCGGCGGCGAGGTGGTGCGGGCGCCCCGTCTGATGCATGGAAAGACCTCGATGATTCACCACGATGGACAGACGATTTTCAAATCGCTTCCGAATCCCTTTGAGGCGACGCGGTATCACTCCTTGATCGTAAAACGAGAGACGCTTCCTGGCGTCTTGAGGATCTCGGCCGAGACGCGGGAGGGTGAAATCATGGGACTTCGACACCAGGATCACCCCGTTGAAGGCGTGCAATTTCATCCCGAATCGATCCTCACGAAGGCCGGAATGGATCTTCTGAAAAATTTCTTGAGGTTATAGGAGAAACCACCGTATGAGTACGACCGGCGGAACGGATCTGCAGATGCGTGTGATGGAGTGGCTTGAGAAATACGGTTATGTCACGGCCGGGGTCAGTTTCCTCTTTCTCGGTATGGTTGTTTTCGTTTTCGGCTGGGTCGAATTCTTGGTGGGTGTTAGGGAGAGCCTCCCAAAGGCCGTTCTGGTCTTAATGAACGAGCTCCTGTTGGTGGTTATCTTGCTGGAGCTCTTTCGGACGATCATCAACTTCCTCAAAAGTAGAACGATCAGCCTCGAGCCTTTTCTCCACGTCGGCATCATCGCATCGGTTCGGCGTCTTCTGACGATCGGGGCCGAAATTACGCTTCAGGTCGAGGTTTCGCCGGTTCGCTTCAACCAGTACCTGCTCGATGCGCTGGTCAATGTCGGTGTGATACTCACCTTGGTTTTCGCCCTTTATCTTTACCGTGTCCGCGGCATCAAGGCGGAATACATGGTCAAGGGGTGACGCGTGCCGTTTTTTTCATTCATAGTGTTGGCGACGGATGCGCGGATTCTTGTTTCCAAGGGATACCATTTCATTCTAGAATATGATACATTTCCGTGTTCGGGTAATGGCATAAAATGATCAAGGAAGCGATCGCAAAAGTGGTGGACGAGGTCAACCTGACCGAGGCCGAGGCCGAGGCCGTGATGCGCGAAATTATGGAGGGCCAGGCGACCTCCGCTCAGATCGCGGCCTACATCACCGCGCTTCGGATGAAGGGTGAGACGGTCGAGGAAATCACCGGGTCGGCCCGCGTCATGCGCGAAAAGGCAGTCCGGATCCATGTGAACGATCCGTTTGCGGTGGATACCTGCGGAACGGGGGGCGACCGGATGAACACGTTCAATATCTCGACCACCACGGCCTTTGTGGTCGCCGGCGCCGGAATCACGGTTGCCAAGCACGGGAATCGGTCCGTCTCGAGCAGTTGTGGAAGCGCCGATGTTTTAAAAGCGTTGGAGATTAAAATCGATTATCCGCCCGAGAAAGTCGAAGAATGCCTGAATACGATCGGGATCGGATTCCTGTTCGCCCCCCTTTATCATGGCGCGATGAAACATGCCATCGGACCGCGACAGGAAGTCGGAATTCGGACGATCTTTAACATTCTCGGTCCGCTGACCAATCCGGCGCAGGCCTCCATCCAGGTGCTGGGGGTGTACGACCAGAATCTGAGCGATTTAATGGCGCAGGTCCTGATGAACCTGGGGTCGCTTCACTGTTTTTGTGTGAACGGGCTCGATGGTTTGGATGAAATCACGATCACGACGAAGTCCAAGATCTGCGAAGGGAAAGAGGGAAAAGTCAAGTGCTACCACATCGAACCCGGCGATTTTGATCTTCCGACCGCCCGCGTGAAAGACATCGTCGGCGGGATGCCGGATCACAATGCCCGGATCGTCCTGGACGTCCTCGGCGGACAGAAGGGGCCGAGGCGGGACGTCGTCCTGCTGAATGCCGCTCCGGCGGTCGTGGCGGCCGGGAAAGCGCGCACACTCCAGGACGGAGTCCGCGTGGCGGCGGAATCGATCGACAGCGGGGCGGCGATGGAAAAATTAAAACGACTTCGCGCGATGACGAATCGGTCTTGAAAAAGAGCAACGAATCTTGACCCATTTACGGGCTGTGACATTTCTGGATGACATCGTGGCCTCGACGCGAGAGGCGGTACGGACCGCCAAACTCAAGCGTCCGCCGGCCGATATGAAACGCCGATGCAGGGATCGCGAGGCGGCGCGGCCTTTTGCGGAATCCTTTTCAGACGGATCCAACCTGAAACTGATCGCCGAGCTGAAACAGGCCTCTCCTTCGCAAGGCCTTCTCCGGAAGGCGTTCAATCCGGTCTCGATCGCAAAAATTTACGAAGAAGCGGGCGCGGCGGCCCTTTCGGTGTTGACGGAGGAACGGTTCTTTCAAGGGTCCCTGGATGATCTGGCCCGGGTTCGCTCCGCGGTGACGCGTCCATTGCTGCGGAAGGATTTTCTCATCGATGAATATCAGGTCTACGAGGCACGGGCGTTTGGCGCCGATGCGATTTTGCTGATCGCCGCCATCCTGGACGACGGTCGGCTAAAGGATTTCCAGGCCCTCGCGCGAGACCTGGCCATGGACAGTCTCATCGAGGTCCATACCGAGGCCGAGCTGGATCGGGCCCTGAAGACGGAAGCCCGACTGATCGGTATCAACAACCGCGATCTGGCGACCTTTAAAACCAACCTGGAGACCACGTTCCGGTTGATTACGGGAATTCCGGACGATCGGGTGGTGGTGAGTGAAAGCGGGATTGGTCAAAGAAAAGATCTCGATCGCTTGTTTGAAGCGGGGACGGATGCCGTCCTGATCGGCGAAACGTTTATGAGGAGTCCGGACATTCAGGCCAAGATTCGTGAGCTTTTCGGGAAAATTTGAGGATGGATGGGGATGCGAGTCAAGATTTGCGGGATCATGAACGTTCACGACGCCTTGGCCGCTGCGGAGTTCGGGGCGGATGCCGTCGGTTTTGTCCTCTACCGAAGCAGCCCCCGCTATACGGATCTCAAGACGATCAAGAACATCATCGCGCAATTGCCGCCGTTTGTCACGACGGTGGGCGTTTTCGCCAACGCGGAGGAACGGGAAATCCTTTCGACGGTGAATGAATGCGGACTCGACGTCATCCAGCTTCAGGGGGATGAACCGGCGGACCTCTGCCGTCGCTTGGGCAGCCGCGTCATCAAGGCGATACGCATCCGAGACAAATTCAGTCTAAACCGGATGATTCCCTACAAGGTGAGGGCCTTTGTCCTGGACACGTTTCGGGATGGACAGCTCGGCGGGACGGGCGAAACCTTTGACTGGAATCTGGCAATGGATGCGAAAAAATTCGGAAAAATCATCCTGGCCGGAGGGCTCACGCCGGACAACATCCAACAGGCGGTCGAACAGGTCCGGCCCTACGGCGTGGATGTCAGCAGCGGAGTGGAAGAGCGTGTGGGCAAAAAAGACCTTACAAAGCTGAAGCGGTTCATTGAACTTGCCAAACAGGCGTAAAAACTGGATGGCTGGGGGATCGGACTTAAGTCCGCTCCTGCTTAAATGACGGTTTTCAAATGACGACCTTACCTGATCAGAGCGGTCACTTTGGCATCTATGGCGGACGGTTTGCCCCCGAGACGTTGATGCCGGCGCTAACCGAATTGGAAAAACACTATAAATTCTCAAAGAATAACAAAAGATTCCAATCTTCTTTTAAGAAATATCTTAAAGAATTTGCAGGCCGGCCCACGCCGCTTTATTACGCCGAGCGCTTAACAAAAAAGCTCGGCGGGGCCAAGATCTATTTAAAACGCGAAGACCTGTGTCACACCGGAGCGCACAAAATCAACAACACGATCGGCCAGGCCTTGCTCGCCAAGCGGATGGGCAAACGCCGGGTAATCGCTGAAACCGGCGCGGGCCAGCACGGCGTGGCCGTGGCGACGGTCGCCGCGGTATTCGGCCTGGAATGCGAAGTTTACATGGGAACCGAAGATATGGAGCGTCAATCGCTCAACGTCTACCGGATGCGGTTGATGGGGGCCAAAGTCTCCCCTGTCGATTCCGGGAGCCGGACGCTCAAGGACGCGATCAACGAAGCGATGCGGGACTGGACCACCCATGTACGCACCACCCATTATATCCTCGGTTCGGTTCTCGGTCCCCATCCTTTTCCGGCCATGATCCGGGATTTTCAAAAAGTGATCGGTATGGAAGCGCGTCAGCAAATCCATAAAACGGAAGGCCGTCTTCCCGACTATCTCGTCGCCTGCGTCGGAGGAGGCAGCAACGCCATGGGGCTGTTTTATCCTTTCTTGGACGATCGGACGGTCCAGATGATCGGCGTGGAGGCTGGCGGTCATGGAATCGAGAGCGGGAAACACGCCGCGCGTTTTGCCGATGGATCACTCGGAGTCCTTCACGGAACCATGACCTATCTCCTGCAGGACGACGACGGTCAGATCCGGCTTACGCATTCCGTATCGGCAGGACTGGATTATGCCGCTGTCGGTCCGGAGCACAGCTACCACTATGATCGGGGCCGGATCCGGTTTACGCATGTGACGGACCAGGAAGCCCTGGCCGCGTTTGATCTCTTAAGTCAAGTGGAGGGGATTATGCCGGCGCTGGAATCGGCCCATGCCGTGGCCCATGCCGCGAAGCTGGCCCCCCAACTGAAACGAAATCAGATCGTCCTGATCAATCTTTCCGGCCGGGGCGACAAGGACGTGATGCAGGTGGCCAAGATAAGAGGAGTGCAACTCTGAACGCCATGTCCGGCATCGATAAAATTTTTGCAGAGTTACGGTCCAAAAAAGAAAAAGCGCTTATCCCGTATATTATGGCCGGAGATCCCCGGTTGGAACGGACGAAAGAGATGGTGCTGGCGATGGAAAAAGCGGGCGCCGACATGATCGAACTGGGCGTCCCGTTTTCCGATCCGATCGCGGACGGCCCCGTGATCCAGCGGGCCGGTCAGCGATCCTTGAAATGCAAAACATCTTTGAAGGATATTTTAAGTTTGGTCGCGGATCTTCGTAAGAAGACGAACATTCCTCTGATTTTGATGACCTACTACAATCCGGTGCTTAAACTCGGCGTCGAGAATTTATTCAAGGCCGCGGAACGGGCCGGCGTGGACGGGCTCATCATTCCGGATCTTCCACCGGAAGAAGGTCGCGCCGTGTTGGAGGAGAGCCGCCGATGCGGATTGAATTGGATCTTGTTGTCCGCGCCCACCACCCCGGTGAACCGGCTCAAGTTTTTAGCCAAACAGACCCAAGGGTTTCTATACTACGTCTCCTTGACCGGCATCACGGGATCATCGCTTAAAGACCTTTCCGAGGTCCGGACCCGGCTGTCGATGATCCGCCGTATGACGGATAAGCCGGTTGCCATCGGTTTCGGAATATCGACTCCGGAGCAGGCCAAGGCCCTGGGGGAAATGGCGGACGGCGTGATTGTGGGCAGCGCGATTGTTCGGCTGATCGAGCAGCATTTGGAAGACCCCGAGCTTCCATTCGTAGTCTCGGCGTTTGTGAAGCGCTTAAAGCAGGCCATGACCGGCCGATCCTTCTAAGACATAGTCGGACCCATCCAGTAAAAGGCCATAATCATGATCACGAAACGGGCCTCCAAAGGAAGGCGGAGCACGGATCAAACCGGCGCCGTGCTGCGGTTGAAAAGAGAATTATCCCTCGAGCGGGCCAAGCGGGAAGTTCTTCAGGGCCTTAGCCGCATACCGTTGGAGGCTCAGTCCCCCGATCGACTTTACGATTACTACCTCGGCGTGATTCTGAAACTGACCCGGACGAAGGCCGGATCGATCCTTCTGCGGGATGAGGTCACCAACGACCTGGTCTTCGTGGCCTGCAAAGGAAAAGGGTCGGAAGGGCGCGTCGGAAAGCATCTCCCGGTCGGGGAAGGAGTTGCCGGCTGGGTTGTTCGAACCGGTTATCGGTACTTTACGGGCGACACCGAACATGAACGGATGGTCAAAAAGGAGTTCGGTCCGGAAATCGGGTCGGCCGCCCAAAATATACTCTGCGTGCCGCTGAAAATCTCCCGACGGGTGCTGGGCGTCCTGGAAATCTTGAATCGAAAAGACCGAAGGCCGTTTCGGCGGGAGGATCTGAATCTTCTGGATGCGATCGCGGTCCAGGTGGCCACCGTGATCGAGAACACGAGACTCTTTGAAAAATACGACAGCAAGGTCCGGAAACTCAGGACCTTGAAAGAGATCAGCCGGCTGCTCAATTCGACGCTCGACGAAAAAGAGGTCAAGAAGCGGGCGGTGGAGGCGGCTACGCGGTTGATGGAGGCGGAGGTCGGATCCCTCCTCCTGATCGATGAGGCGACCGGCGAGTTGTATTTTGACGTCGACCTGGGCGACCGGGGTAAGCGGGTCAAAGAGATCCGTCTCAAAATCGGGGAAGGCATCGCCGGCTGGGTGGCCAAGACCGGGGAACCGGCGATCGTGGCGGATGCGCAGAAGGATCCGCGTTTTGTTCGAAAGGTCGATGAAAAAAGCGCGTTCGTGACCCGCAATATGATTTGCGTTCCGGTCAAGATCCGGGATCGGATCATCGGCGTGTTGCAGGCGATCAATAAATTGGACCGGCAGACCTTCTCCAATTGGGATCTGGAGGAATTCCAAAGCCTCGCCGACCAGGTCGCCATTGCCGTCGACAACGCAAATCTCTACAAGGAACTGCGGGAGACCTTTTTCGGAACGGCCGGGGCGTTGGGGGATGCCATTGAGGCGAAGGATGCCTATACGGCGGGCCATACGCGTCGCGTTTTAGCTTATTCGATGGCGATGGGAAAGCTGCTCCATCTCTCCGGTCCGGAACTGGACAACCTGAAGCTCGCGGCGATGCTGCACGACATCGGCAAGATCGGAATCGAGGACAGCATCCTTCAAAAGCCGGGCAAACTCGAAGACGCGGAACGTCGGCGCATGCAAGAACACACCACCATCGGGTTTAAAATCGTCGATCACGTGAAGCAGTTGCGCAAAATTGTTCCCGGGATCATGCATCACCACGAGGAATACGACGGGACCGGTTATCCCGGAGGATTGAAGGGCGATCAGATTCCCCTCATCGCGCGCATCATCGCCGTGGCGGATTGTTTCGATGCCATGACGACCGATCGGCCCTACCGAAAGGGACGCTCCGTCCCGACGGCGGTGGAGGAGCTTCTGAAGCTCGCGGGGACTCAGTTGGATGAAAAAGTCGTGGCCGCCTTCCTCCGGGCCTATCGGGCCGGCGACCTTCGCATGACCATCGAGTCCGGCTCGTCTTCTGTGCCCGTGGACTGATTTTGACCGCCGGGACCCTTCCTCCGCCCGGGTACCCGGCCAATCCTGTGCTATAATCAATTTCAAGAATCCATCGAAATCCGGCTCACGGCTGACGGGAGGGAATCGCGATGCGCGTGTTTGAAATGCGGTCCGTTGTGTTGGCGGGTCTGACGGTGCTTTGGCTCTCCGGTTGCGGAGACCACAATAACGTTCTCGGAGGGTTGGCGGACGACCATTCGATTCAGGCCAAGATTCAGAACGGCCAGACGGCGCTGGACCGGGGCGATTGCCAAACCGCGATCGATAACTTCACCGAAGTCTTTGACCACGATCCGAACGATGCCGATGCGCGGATCAACCTGGCCGCCGCGTATACCTGCCGGGCCGGATTCAATGTCACCGCATTGATCCACGTCGCGGCCGACTTTGGGGCCGGAACGATTACCAACGATCAACTCTTCCAGACCATTGCGGATAAGGCCGTGGAGACGATCAGCTCGACCTGGCCCGCGGATCTTTCGACGGCCAAGGGGCTGTTGGCCCAGGATCCGAATGCGCATCCCCCCCTGGCCTTTAAAAATAATCCGGATGCGGGATTTAAGCTGTCTATTGTTTCGTTGGTCCAGGCGGTTCTGACCGTCGTCGATATTCTAAACTATGCCGACGGCGTCGCCGACTGCGTCCAGCAGCAGGGATCGAACGCCTTCGCGAACTGTCAGATTTCCCCCCAGGACGCGACCGACATCATCAACGCCTTGCAGGATTCGGCTCAAACCTTGACCGATCTGGGAGTCGCATCGGATGTGACCGATTCGGTCAATACCGTTCTGACCGATATGAACAGCGCGACTCCATCGGATCCCATCAGTTGTCCCGATATTTTGCAATACCTTCAAAATCAGGGGATTGTTTCGGCCGGGCAGGCGACCTGCACCTGACCGGATGAGCCCAAAATGCAATTATCATAATGAGGAGGACCGATGCTGAACCGGAAAAAAACCGCATGGGTATCGATCATACTTATCGGCGGAATTCTCCTCGCGGATGATGTTCTTGCGGACGAGCTGCCCATTTTCTACAAGGGCATCCGGCCGCTGGGTATGGGCGGGGCCTTCACGGCCGTGGCGGACGATGAAAATGCGATGTTCTACAATCCGGCCGGTCTCAACAGCATCAAGGGGTTTGGAGGCGTCGGGATCCTGAATCCCTATGTGGAGGCCAGCAAAAACATCAAATCCTTTTACAACGACGTCAAGGACGTCTCGAATGCCCAGTCCGATACGGAACAGGCCGATCTGGCCGCCACCTTGCTCGAAAATTGGCTTGGACAACATCTCCATCTTCGAACGGGATTATTCCCCAATGTCACGATGCATAATTTCGGGATCGGATTCCTGGGCCAGGCGACGTTCGACGGCGAGGTCCACAACCCGCTCGGCGTCAATACGCTGCAGCTGCGCGGCGGCTACGATCTGGCCCTGGTGGCCTCCGGCGCCTACGGGTTCAATCTGTTCAACGCCCCGCTCCAGGTCGGAATGACCGGCAAGCTGATCAACCGCCGCATGCTCGACAAGACCTATACCACCAGTGATCTCGTCGAGCAGGACGGGATCGATCTGAGCCGGGATCTTCAAAGCGGCAACGGCGTCGGCGTGGATCTGGGGGCGATCTATGCGCCGCCGGTCTTTCTTGAGCCGGCGTTCGGCGTTTCCCTTCAAAACATCGGGAATGTGAATCTGGGGGACGCCGGCAAACTGGAGCAGCAGCTGAATCTGGGCGCCGCCCTCCACCCGCCGGTCGGCTTCGGGAAATTGCTCCTGGCTTTGGACGTCATCGATGTGACAAATCAATTGGGGGAAGACCACGATCTTGCCAAACGGATCAACGCTGGAGTAGAATACAAACTCCCGATGCTCGTCGCGCTTCGCGCCGGGTTGCATCAGGGATATCCGAGTTACGGTTTTACGGTGGACCTCTGGGTCCTGAAGGCCAGCTACGCTTACTACATTGAAGAGATCGGGGCCTACGCGGGACAACGGCCGGATCGGCGGAACATCGCCCAGGTCTCGATGGGATTTTGATCGAAGTTGCATGCGGAGATTTGCGCGGATGGGTAAGTTCGGATTTCTTATTCTATTGATTCCTGCTCTTTTGGCAGGCTGCGGTAAAGATAATAATTCCAACAGCAACGTTCAGGAGGGAGCGGCCGGTGGGGATCTTGTGGTCACGGTGGCGCCGGGCAACCCCGCATCGAGACCCCTCTATCTTTGGACGGACATTACCGGCACTGCTGTGAACGCCGCGACCATTACGGTGGCCCGGACGACGGACCTGAATACCATTGTCTGGGGAATCGCAACCAATACTAATACAGATGCGCTTCAATCCCCATGGCAGCAGGGCTCGCTCTCCACGATCGTTACGCCAATCGTACAAACAGAGGTTGATCTGCAAACCAATGTTACGTACCGCGTTACCGTAACAAAGGCGGACAACCAGACCTCTGGATACCATGAGTTTACCCTCCTGCCGTAGGAATGCGTCGCAGGACATGCCCGCTTTCCGATCCGTCGTATTGACAAGCAAACAGCCCGACTGTTATCCTACCCGTGGTTCAGGCCCCAAGACGAAGGTGTCGACGATTGAAGAGGAGAAGCGGCGGCTGCGCGGAGAGGTTCTGGCCCTCCGCAACAAACTCACGACGGGCCAGCGGGTCGTTCGGAGCGCCGATATCCTTCAAAAACTGTTTGAGCTGGAAGCCGTGCGTCGCGCCGGATGGATTCATTTCTACGTCTCATACGGCAGCGAGGTCGAGACGACGGGCATGATCGCGCATGCCTTGTCGGGCGGAAAACACGTCACCGTGCCGAAAATGGATCCGGCATCCAGACGCTTGGTGCTCTCCGAATTAAAGGATCCGGTCCGAGAACTTTCACCGGGACCGATCGGAATTCCGGAACCGGTGTCCGGCGCCTTTCGGCCGGTCGGGTTCGAGCGGATGGATCTGTTCGTCGTGCCGGGGATCGCTTTTGACCCGCGCGGCAACCGCTTGGGACAGGGCGCGGGTTATTACGACCGGCTTCTGACGCCGGTCGCGGAACGGGTTCCGATCATCGGACTGGCGTTCGAACTGCAACTGGTTGAAGCGCTTCCAACGGACGATCATGATGTCCGGATGAACTGGGTCATCACGGAGAAACGAACGATGGATTGTAGAAAAGCGTGATGTCATGGCGGATGAACCCGGGGCGCATGGCACCCGCTCCCCTTCAACGGGAAGCACGAGGGATATGTGACCGAAATCATCGACGGTAAAAAGATCTCGGCCGAAATCAAAGGCCGGATTAAAGAAAACGTGGCGGTGTTAAAGGCGGAGGGCCGAACGCCCGGACTGGCCGCGGTGCTGGTCGGCGACAACCCCGCCTCGGTGATCTACGTTCGGAACAAACGGAAGGCCTGCGAGGAGGTCGGAATCTATTCCGAAGAGCACAAACTTCCGGCCTCCACAAAACAGGAAGACCTGCTCAATCTGATCCTTCAGCTCAACAACGATCCGAAGATCCACGGCATCCTGGTGCAGCTTCCGCTGCCGAAGCATCTCGATACCGAACAGGTGTTGTATGCCGTTTCCCCGAAGAAGGACGTGGACGGGCTGCATCCCAACAACGTGGGCCATCTCACGATGGGCTCGCCGGTGTTCGTGCCCTGCACGCCGGCGGGGGTCATGGCAATCCTGGATTATCACAAGATCCCGATCGAAGGCCGACGGGCCGTGATCGTCGGACGGAGCAATCTTGTCGGCCGGCCGGTCGGACTGTTATTGATGCACCGGAACGCCACGATCACGGTCTGCCACTCGCGAACCCGCGACATCGGAGCGGTTTGTCGGGAAGGAGACATCCTGATCGCCGCGATCGGCAAGCCCAGGTTCATCACGGCCGACATGGTCAAGAACGGCGCGGCCGTGATCGACGTGGGCATCAACCGCCTCCCGGACGGCAAGCTGGTCGGGGATGTGGATTACGAGCCGGTCTCCCAAAAAGCCGGTTGGATCACGCCCGTGCCCGGCGGGGTCGGTCCCATGACGATCGCCATGTTGCTGCAGAACACCCTGGAAGCGGCCGGGAGAAGCCGGTAGCGCCTATGTCCAAGATCACGGTACTCGATCTGCTTAAAAAGAAACGCGAGGGCAAAAAGCTCACCATGCTCACCGCATATGATTTCCCGTTCGCCCAGATCGTGGACGAAGCGGGCATCGACATGATTTTAGTCGGCGATTCCTTGGGTGTCGTGGTTCAGGGAAACAGCAACACGCTTCCGGTGACCATGGACGAGATGCTGTACCATACCCGAATCTCGTCCCGCGCGGTCGAGCATGCGCTGGTGATCGGGGACATGCCCTTCATGTCGTTTCAGCCCGGCATCGAGGACGCCGTCCGCAATGCATGCCGTTTTATTCAGGCCGGCGCCTCGGCGGTGAAGCTGGAAGGGGGCGAAGGAGTTGTCGATCGCATCCGGGCGTTGGCCCGAATGGATATTCCCGTCATGGGCCATGTCGGCCTGACGCCGCAGTCGGTCCATCGCATGGGAGGTTACAAGGTCCAGGGCCGGGAGCCGATGGTGGCCGAGCGCATTATGAGCGACGCCCGTGCGGTCGAAGAGGCCGGCGCGTTCGGGATCGTCCTTGAGGGCATCCCTCTGGAACTGGGCCGGAAGATCACCAAGACCCTTTCGATCCCCACCATTGGAATCGGGGCCGGACCTCACTGCGACGGGCAGGTCCTGGTGCTGCATGATTTGTTGGGTCTGTTTGAGCGATTTCATCCCACCTTCGTCAAGACGTACGCCAATCTCAAGTCCCAGGCTCTTGAGGCCATCCGGCGGTACAAGGAAGAAGTCGAGCTTGGAAAGTTTCCTTCCGAAGAAGAAAGTTATAAATAAACCTCCATCCCGGATCGGCGGGTTCCATCCCTATCGTGTGGCGACTGTTTAAAAAGCGACAAAAGGATGATCTTTCGCGATTGGTCTCGGCCTACCGCTTCCTCCTCAAAATCTCCCGGCAGAACACGTCCGAGGCACTGCAGCCGTGGCGGGGAGCCTTCGGTCAAGCCTGCCAGCTTCTTTTTCGTGACTGGCCTTCCCCGAACGAGTCGCGACGCTTTGAAAAGAAGATGCTCCGCCGGCTTCAAAAGACCGTCGACGTGCCCCGGGCTTTCATCCTGGCCTTCAACGATTATCTGGATCAGAAGCCGTTGAGCCCGGAGGAACTGGACGAGGTGATTCGACGCGGGCGGGAGGTGTTCGGATAAGGCGGTTTATTCGTCCAAGGCCTTGGAGAGCGCGGTCCGCATAATGCCAATTCCGCGATCCATTTCGTGTTCAATCATAATGAGGGGCGGCGCCAGCCGGATGACCGTATCGGAATGAAGCGTCCAGCCAAGGATCAAGCCGGCTTCGCGGCAGTTTGCGACAAACCGTTCCGTTAGCTTGGCATGGTTCAACTCAAGACCGATTAACAATCCTTTGCCCCGCACGTCCTTCACGCCGCCGATCCCCGACAGTTCTTTTAATCGGTCCGTCAGGTATTGACCGAGCCGTCCGGCGCGTTCCGGTATTTTGTTCTCGATCAGAAAATCCAGCGAGGCCAGCCCCGCGGCGCAGCAGACCGGATGGCCCCCGAACGTCGTCACGTGGGAGAGAGGCGGATCCTCAGACAATGTCTTCATGATTTTCGGTCGGCCCACAAAGGCGCCCAGCGGCATTCCGCCGCCGAGGGCCTTGGCCAGAACGAGAATGTCCGGCACGATGTTCCAGTGTTGGCAGCCGAAGAGCTTTCCGGTCCGGCCCATGCCGGTCATCACTTCATCGAAGATCAGAATGGCGCCGGTCTCGTCGCAGCGTTTTCGGAGGGCCGGGAGGAAATCATCCTCCGGCACGATCACGCCGCCCTCGCCCTGGATCGGCTCGATGATCACGGCGGCCGTCCGACGATCGATGACCTTCAGCGATTGAGACCTGTTAAACGGGAGAAAGGTGACATCGGGCAGCAGCGGACGGAACGGTTTCTGATACACCTCGCGACCCGTCACGGAGAGCGAACCCTGGGAATCGCCGTGAAAGCCGCCCTTGAACGCGACGATTTTTTTCCGCTTCGTGTATTTCTTGGCCGTTTTGAGCGCGCCTTCATTGGCTTCCGTGCCGCTGTTCGTAAAGTACGTGACCGACAGCGGCCGGGGGGCGACCTGGGCCAATCGTTCGGCCAGGCGGACCTGCGGCTCCTGGATGAACTCGCCGTAGACCATGACATGAAGATAGCGGGCGGCCTGATCGACAACGGCCTTGACCACGGCCGGGTGGGCGTGACCCAGATTCGCCACCCCGATGCCGGAGATAAAGTCCAGATATTTTTTGCCCGATCGGTCGGTGATCCAACAGCCCTCGGCGCGGTCCACCTCGATTCCCGCCGGGGTGGAAGAGGTCTGGCAGACGTAGCGTAAGAAATCGTCCTTTAATATTTTTCCCCTTCTTTCCCTCATGCCTTGCTCCTTACGTCTTTTCAAGATCGACCCACCGCAGGCGGTCCGCGATGAAGCGCTTTCCGTCCTGCGGCCATCCAACCGGGGGTTCCTGCATTCGGCCGATCGGGCAGACCCGGTTGATGCCGGCGCGTCCCAGGGCCTCGGCCAGGGGGAGACGGCGGGATTCGGAAACCATCAGCCCGGTCGCCTGCAGATACGGCCGCCAGGGCTCCAGAAGAGGAGGGACATGCGCCAGGTCATCGATCGGTTTGACCCGGACGGTTCGATAGAGAGGGGAGAGAAGGAAGGTCGGATCGGCCTCGTAGATGACGCTCCAGAGCGTTCCGGTCTCGCTTCCAAAGACGATCACCTCCTCCCCGTCGGCCTGTTTGATCTCGGCCACGCTCCGGATCTGATGAAGCTGTGCGGATGTCGGGGTGTCGACCGTTCCCCGCGGCAGATCCTTTTCCAGCCGGGCCATCGCTTCGGCCAGCGTTTTGGCAAACTGGCGCGGGAAATGGTTGCCTCCGGTTTCGACATAAAACAGGTGCGGGGAAAGGCACCCTTGCTGATCATACATCGCGACGTCGACGGCGGCGCCTTGGACCACCGGCTTGAGATCGTCCAGGGCTTCGCGCCCGATCAGGCCCAGGCTCACGCGATGCCCGTGGCCGATGAAGCGGCCCGAAACCGTTTGATGCCGGGCCGCGGCGAGCCGAACATCCGCGACGGCTTCATCGCTTCCGGTGGCCACGACCAGCTCGCTCCGGCCGATGGCCACCTCTTCGAGGCTTTGGGATTCGGGACGGCCTCCGGACCAGGCAACCATCGCAAGACAATTCGCGAGACGGGGCTCGATCTGAACGAGCGTCTGGGCGAACAGGACCGACGAAACCGGTTCATGGGAAGAGACCTTGCAGAGGCAGGCCGATTTTGTGAGAAGGGTTGAAATGACGTCGGCGATTCCGAGGCCGGGGATGTTTCCGGCGAGGATATTCGATGTGACTCGGGGTCCGACGGCACGGGTCAGGCGGGTCGGATCTTCTATTCTCGGCCTAAACTCGTCCAGAATACGGTCGTCCCCCAGCTCCTGACGGAGCACCCTGTAAAGCGCGTCTTTGCGGTAGCCCTCCAACATTCGGGTGAGGCCCACCCGAACCATGGCGGGAGAAAGTCCGGTAATATTCGGCAGGACACGCTCGGCGATTTTTCGCGCGGGGTCGTCCGGTTTTAGCCACCGGGCCACGGCGGCGTCAATGATCTCCACAAGGGCCGCGGTGGGTTGTCCCAAAAGATACCGATCCTGGGCGGCCAGAAGTTGATTAACGACGTCCGAGAGAGTGGTGGCGGTCAAAACAGGTAGTCGGACTTGAACCGGTCCGAATGACAGCGCCGAAAAATTCGAGATTTTGATCGGAGGCGGAAGAAAAAAGCCGTCGAACGTGAATGGACCGGTCATTGGGTCCTCAGGATTTCTTCGACCAGCAACGAACAGCCGCGGGCCTCGCTGCCGGAGGCCCGCCCGGTGACCTCAAAGCCGTCCGCGAACGTGCGACCGATGTCTTCCGTCTGAAGCGCCGAGACCGAACCGCAGTTCGCCAGATCAAAATGGCGCAAAACCCCCGTCGAGCCCTGCGGCCGGTCGTCCAGCGTTTCGGGGTCCACCACCCGCGTTCGGACCCAGGGCGGCACCCGTTTGCGTCGCGGGAAGACGAAATCGTCCGAGGCGCCGTTGATGTGGTCCGCCAGAACGTTGTCGTAAAACTGCGAGCCCATCTCGGTCATGCCGTACTCGTTGACGATATGCGTCTGAGGAATTCCCAGCGACTCTTCGTACCGTTGATAGAGCTCGGTTTTGGAAAGGTCGATCTTCCGGCCTTTAAACCCTCCCGTGTCCATGATCCGACTTCCCGGCGGCAGCCGGAAAGACAAGCGGTGATTCCGGACCTGTTCGAGGATCTGGTGGAAGGCGAGCGTGACGCCCGTCAGGATCACCGGCTCGTCTCGTTCGCAGGCTTCGCTTAACGAATGGAGAAGGCGGTCGATATTAAGGCCGGATCCGTCGATGTAATAGTCCGCGCGTCCGCTTCCATATTCTTGATGGACGAGCTCCATCATGTGCGCCAAGGAAGAATGAGGCCATGTTTCCGGAGATCCGGTCAGAAACAGCATCCTCGGAAGAAGCCCGTCCGGCAGCAGATGAGCCGCGAAATTTGGCAGGACCGCCGCGCGATAAATTTCCAACCGCGGGACCGAATGCCGGCCGCGTTTGGCCGGTCCCTGTGAAGTCCCGCTGGTGAAGAACACCTTTTCGGGTCGATCACAGGCAAAATGGATCTCTTTGAACGCGGCCGTGGGGACCGCCGGGATCTCGCGCCAGGACCCGACGCCGGCCGGTGTTTTGTCTTTGGCTTCACAGTATCGGCGATAGGATGGATTTCGTTCGAACTGAAACGCAAAAACCCGGAGCGCCAACGGCTCAAATTTTCCATGGACGGGCTGCCGGATGAATTCCAGAACCTCGTCGTAAATACTGTCTGTTTTCCGGTTCATGGCGATGAGGCGTATTATACGCCAGGGCCGCCTGTGTGGCAACTGAGGCATCGGCGTATTTTATATTGACTAGGGGATGGCAGGTGTTCTATAGTAAATGGGTTGATCAATATTCCGTCTTTATTATTCCATAACATAAGGGAATGGACGGATCTGCTGGGTCTTTATAAAAGGCCGAATAGGTCTTTTGGCCCATTGACGAAAAATGTAAAGTTCGATAGGATAATCACAAATTTCCCGGCATTTCAAGAAACGCAACCGTCGTAAAGGAGGCAAGCGATGAGTCTAGATTATGTGAAGACAACTCCAGGTTTTGAGAAGTACATGCCTAAGGATTACCGCGACCTGGTTGAACACGGTCCGTTCGGGAAAAAAGTCTCCGTCGCACAGGTCGGAACGTTCAAAGAGGTTCTCGAAGAGCATCCGATGTGCGCCGGCTGCGCCATGACCCTCTTCATCCGCCTGTCTCTCATCGCCTTGCCCAATCCGGAAGACACCATTACCGTCGGCACCGCCGGCTGCGGCCGTCTCGCCCTTTCCCAGGCCGCGATCCCGTTTGTGTACGGCAATTACGGCGACACGAACGCCGTGGCCTCCGGCTTAAAGCGAGGGCTGATGACCCGTTTTCCGGACAAGCACAAGGACGTGGTGGTGATGGCCGGCGACGGCGGGTTGGCCGATATCGGGTTTTCGATGCTGATGCATTCCTGGTTTCGAAAAGAAAAGTTCACCACGATCATGCTCGACAATGAAGTCTACGGAAATACAGGGGGCCAGGAAAGCGGCATGACCAACATCGGGTCGGTCCTGAAGATGGCCCCCTTGGGGAAGAAGTTTGAAAAAATCGATATGCCGGATCTGGCCAAGACGGCCGGCTGCGCTTACGTCGCGATCGTCGTGCCCAACAACCCGCGGCGGGTTGAGCAGGCCATCAAGAAGGCGGTCTTGATCGCCCGGGAAGTCGGCCCGACCTACATTCAGGCCTATACTTCCTGCAACATCGAGTACGCCATTCCCACTGATAAAGTCATGGAAGACGCCAAGAACGTCGAGAACGACCGCTACCAATTCAAGGAATATATCACCGAAGAAGCCAAACAGTACCTGGCCGACAAGTGGGGATACAAGGAATACGCCAAGAAGGCCATCCCAACGACGGAGGTGGCGAAATGAGGTTCAATATCCGCATGGCCGGTGTCGGCGGTCAGGGCGTTGTGACCGCCTCTCACGTCTTCTCGACCGCCGTGATCAACGCCGGCGGCGAGAGCACGATCGTTCCCTTCTACGGGTCGGAGAAGCGGATGGCCCCGGTCGAATCCTACGTCCGGGTCTCGAGCGACCGCATCTACGAGATCGGCGAGATCATGTTTCCCCATATCATTATGGTATTTCATCCCCAGGTGATCACCCATGGCAAGTCCTACACCATGCCGTTTCATTTCGGCATCAAGGACAATGGAACGATCCTGGTCAATTCCAAAGAAGAAATTCCGTTGCCCGGGGATGAAATGTCCGATCTGGTCAAGCGGGGGGTCCAATTCCGGTATATCGCGGCGACTCAAATGGCCTTGGACGTCGCCGGGACGGATCTGGCGACCAACATGGCCATGGTGGGAGCGATTGCCGGGATTACCGGACTGACGACACGGGAAGCGGTGGCCCAAGCGGTCAAGGAGCGTTTCCTGGGAAAGGGCTTCGTGGTATCGGGCGGCACGGCGTCTCTGGATTCGGTCGTTGAGAGAAAATTCAAGCATAAACAAGAGCTGCTCGAAAAAAACATCGCCGCCGTGAATGCCGCCTGGGATTATGCCGAAGCCCACGGTTGGCAGATGGGCAAGAAGGAAAAGGCGGTCCCGGCCCAGGCCGGACGGAAATAACCCGAACTTAAAAACGAAGGAGCCCCATGTACCTTGTCGCAAATATCGATCCGCAAATCTGCGGTGCCACCAGTTGCACGCTTTGCACCCAGTTCTGCCCCGAAGCCAATACGATTCAGTACGACAAAGTCCGTAAAACTGCTTTCGTCTCGGTGGATCGGTGCAAGGGATGCGCACAGTGCGTTTGGGTCTGCGACAATATGGCAAAGCACAACGCCATCAAGATGGTCATGATCGATCAATTGCCTGAGGAGTTTACGTCCAAAGTCACTAAGAACATGTCGTACGAGCAGGAAGACCTCAAACCCTCACCCATCAATAAATAAAGCGACGAGCGGAGAGCCATGTACCTGAAAAAAGAGCATCTTCTAAAAAAAGATGAACAATACGTGCTGAAACCTGGACCGGAGGGTTACGTTCCGCCGGCGGCCGCATCGATGGGAATCGAACTGCCGGATCCGGGTGAGGGATTGTTCTACGGCCGGAAAACGAACGAAGAGGCCGTCATGGAAGAGATTGCCAAACAGATGCTCACCCGAAAAAACCCGACTATTTTTCCGGGACCTTTGGTCCTGTGGGCCTGGAACGAACACGCCAAGATCAAGGGCCAGGCGGTGCTGGAACTTGCCAGCGAGATCCCGGACGTGATGATCATTCCCATGCCGGACTACCGCCCTAAATATCCGAAAATCGAACCGGAAGAAGAAATCAATCCCAATCATCCCAATCTGACGATCTGGCATAACAAGATCGAGGTCTGCATCTTCATCGGCGTGCACTGCCACTACGCCAATCTGACGCTCAAGATGATCCGGGCCGGGACCAATTGCCTGACGGTGGCGGTCTGCGCAGAGCAGGGGCATGAGGACGCGATGCTGACGACCCGGGACTCCGATGAGAATAAAATTCGGAGGCTGGCCCAGACGGTTCGGAAAGTGCGTGAGTCCATGGGAATTCCAGCGCCCACCCGGCCTCCCTACGGCGGAGGAAAGCGCGAAATTGTAACGCCGGAGGAATGGACCCGAATTCGGGCCCATGGTTTGGCCATGTCGATGGCGGGATCGCCACAGGGGATGCCGTTGCGCGAAGGCCAGATGCCCACGTTTTAGAAGTTGAGCAGATCCCCGGCGAGGACGCGGACGGGAGGGGGCGACGCGAGCCCCTATGACAAGGGAGGAAAAACGATGAGCGAGCCGACAGAAACCGAACAGAAGACCAACCCTCAGGGGGATCCGATCACATCGGCGGCGGTGAAAGTGCAAGCCGGAAAAGACCCGCATGCCGAGGCCAAAAAGCAGCGAGTGGTTTCACCCGAGCATTTGTTTTTCGAAGCCCCCCGGGAGCGGGTCTTCATCACCGGTTCGGAAGCCGGAAAGGAAGCGATACGCCGGGCCAACGTCGATTTTTCCGTGGCCTATCCAATCACCCCTCAAAGCGAGACGATGCAGCTCATCGGCGTGCTTTATGGCGAAGGGTATGTCAAGGAATACTATCGCGGCGAGGAAGAGTACGGCGTGATGTCGGCCATGGCCGGCGCCTCGCGCGCCGGCGTCCGGTGTTTCACGGCCACGGCCGGACCGGGCACCTTGCGGGGAATCGAAGCGATCGCATCCTGGCCCGGACACCGTCTTCCCCTCGTGGCCATTTTCACGTGCCGCGTCGTGAACGCGCCGCTCGCGATCCAGCCGGACAATATTGAAATCTCCTATTTGCTGAACACCGGGATGATCCTGTTCCACGCCGAAAACCAGCAGGACGTGTTCGATTTTATTTTGAAGTCGTTCATCATCTCGGAAATGAACGACGTGACACTGCCGGTGGGCATCGCCTACGACGGTTTTTTCGTCACTCACGCGCGCGGTTATGTCATGATGCCACCCAAGGATATCAAGCTTCCCCCCCGCGAAGCCTATCACGGGGCGGTCCCGGTGCTGGATGCCGAGAATCCGCCGGCGCGTCTTTCCCGCGATGCCCCGGTTCAAAAAAGTAATTTTATGTCTTACAACATCCATGCCGTCTGGCAGCAGGAGATCTGGGCCGCGCAGGAACGGGCCAAGAAATATATCCGACGGTACATGGACGGTCTTCTGGAAGTGAACAATCCGGATGCGGATATCTTCCTGATCGCCTCCGGTTCCGCGGCGGCGCAATCCCGCGAAGCGGTTCGGCTGCTCGATGAACAGGGGGTTCATGTCGGACTGATCAAGATCCGGTCGTTGCGTCCCTTCCCGACGCTCGAATTGCAGGAGGCCTGCCGCAGGGCCAAGTTGATCGTAATTCCGGAGTTCAATTATCCGGGTTGGATGGCCCGGGAAGTCTCGACCGCGTTGTACGGGGAGTGCCAAGCCCAGATCGTCGCCGGTCCCCGCGTGTTCGGCGGGATGACGATGCCGGTGGAGTTGATCGTCGAGCGTGTGCTCGGAGGACTGCACCAAGTGGATCCGACGCGGGTGCCGGTCGGGGCCAATATCGGCGGAGCGCCTTCCACTTCCACCGAAACCGCGAAACAAGTCTCCAAGGAAGACGTCAATCGGTTTATGCAAAACATCTGAGCCATTTCTGCCCATTTCGAAATGACGAAGCCCTCCGGTGATCCGGAGGGCTTCGTTTGTTCCTGTCCGTTGTTTCCGTTAACGCGATGAAAGGCCTTATGAAAAAACAAAACCGATGGAACGGTCCGTTGGTCCTGGAAACAGACCTGGAAGTTTTGGGACCCCGAAAACAGGGGAAGGTCCGGGATATTTACGATCTGGGAGACGCGCTCCTTCTGGTGGCCAGCGACCGGATCTCGGCCTTCGACGTCGTCCTTCCGGACGGAATTCCCGGAAAAGGATATGTTCTGACTCAACTTTCAAAATTCTGGTTTGAATGGTTCGCGTCGGCCGAAAAAACTTTTTCGCATCATCTGATCACCACCGAAATCGCGGAATTTCCGGAACCCTGTCGGCGATTTAAAGAGATTTTGGACGGACGGAGCATGCTGGTGCGGAAGGCCGAGCCCCTTCCGGTCGAATGCATCGTTCGTGGGTACCTGTCCGGCTCGGGTTGGAAGGAGTACCGCCGGGGCGGGACGATCTGCGATCTGCCGCTCCCTCCCGGAATGAAGGAGTCCGATAAACTGCCCGAGCCGATTTTCACGCCGTCCACCAAAGCCGCGGAGGGTCATGACGAGAATATTTCATTCGACCGAATGAAGGAGGCGGTGGGGGAAGCCGTCGCGAAACAGGCGCGGTCCTTGAGCCTGGCCGTTTACAAACGGGCCTCGGAGTTCGCGCGCACCCGCGGCATTATCATCGCCGACACCAAGTTGGAGTTCGGCCTCGATACGCGGACGGGGGGGCTCATGCTGATCGACGAGGTTCTGACCCCGGATTCTTCCCGGTTCTGGCCGGCGGACGGCTATGCCTCCGGAAAACCTCAACCCAGTTTTGACAAGCAGTTCGTTCGCGACTATCTGGATTCCTTGCCATGGGACCACCGTCCGCCGGCGCCTAGCCTGCCGAAGGAAGTGATACAAAAGACCAGCGATAAATATTTCGAGGCGATGGCTCGTTTGACAAGCCGAGCCGTTTGAATCCGCCTCAGCGGGGGTTCGGATCCCGGACCACGTCGGGGTTTTCGGGGTCTTCCAGGTCTCCGCGGGCGATGTAATCCGCCCAGATCAGCACCATGTTTCCACTGTCCCGGATCGCCCGAATGCCGTCCTTGAGATGCTGGATCATCGAAGGTGTGGCGCCGTTGCGTTCGATCTCGGCCAGTTCGTCCGACAGCGTTCGATTCAGTTTTTCCAGCGCGCCGGCGACGTCGGCCAGAGCCTGTTTCATTTGGGGCGTCATTTTATTCGTAAGCCTCCGCCGGCATGGACTCGTTGAACTCAAAACGGCAATTTTTGCATCGGAGAAAAAGACGACTGTCACGGACGGTTACGGTGCAGCGAAAATCCATCTCGGCCCCGCGCAACCCGCACTGCGGACATGGGAATCCCTTCAACCATGAAACGATTTCGGGATTCGATAACTGGTAAAGTTTGAGCTCGGTGCTGACGGGAAAGCTGTACCGGCAACCCGCGCACATCGCCGTGTAGACATTTTCTCCATCCGGACTTTCGGTCTTGATCCGGACGAGGAATTCCTGTTTTCGGCAAATCGGACAGGCAATTGTACCCAGCCGCTCTTGTATGGCCTCCGTCGTGGTCACAGGCTCTCCTCCATGAAGTCTGATCAGTATAACAGACCACAATCTTCCTGCGCAACTTGAACCGCACCCCCTTGTCCAAGGCCGTATTGTGTCTGAAAAAGGCTATTTAGAACTGAAAACGTTAAAAATTGGTTGACAAGAACGCGATGGACTAAATATACTCATAAACTCCCCGGCAATGTTGCATTTACAAACAGGATCGTAAAACAAGCGAGGAGAAGGCATGTCCACCCCAAAATCGAAGATACTTTATACGTACACGGATGAAGCACCGATGCTGGCGACCTACTCGTTTCTCCCGATCGTCGGCGCTTTTACAAAAGCGGCCGGTGTAGCGGTTGAAGAACGGGACATTTCGCTCGCCGGCAGAATTATCGCCAACTTCCCTGAATATCTCACGGAGAGTCAGAAACACTCGGATGATCTGGCCGAATTGGGAGAGCTCGCCAAGACCCCGGAGGCCAATATCATCAAACTGCCCAATATCAGCGCGTCACTCCCCCAGATGAAGGCGGCCATAAAGGAGTTGCAGGCCCAGGGCTACAAGATCCCCGACTATCCGGAGGATCCGAAAAACGACAAGGAAAAGGAGATCAAGGCGCGTTATGACAAAATCAAGGGCAGCGCCGTCAACCCCGTGCTGCGGGAAGGCAACTCGGATCGCCGGGCGCCGCTCTCGGTCAAACAATACGCTAAAAAACATCCGCATAAAATGGGCGCGTGGACGCCCGACTCCAGGACCCATGTCGCGCATATGACGCAAGGAGACTTCCGTTCGAATGAGAAAGCGGTCACGATCACTGAGGCGACGGACGCGCGAATTGAGTTTGTGGATCCATCCGGAAAGACCACGGTTCTGAAGCCCAAGATATCCCTGAAGGTCGGCGAGGTCATCGACGGCACGTTCATGAGCCGCCGCGCCCTGCGTGAATTCCTAGAAGCGCAGATCCAGGACGCAAAAAAGCGCGGCCTGTTGTTTTCGATCCATCTTAAAGCCACGATGATGAAGGTATCGGACCCCAAGATTTTTGGTCATGCCGTGTCCGTCTATTTTAAAGACGTGTTTGAAAAACACAAAGCCACGTTTGCAAAACTGGGCGTTGATCCCGACAACGGCTTGGGCGACCTGTATGCAAAAATCAAGTCCTTGCCGGAGGATCAACGCGCCGCGATTGAGGCGGACATCCAGGCCTGTTACAAGACCCGGCCCGAACTGGCGATGGTGAACTCCGATAAAGGGATCACGAATCTGCATGTCCCGAGTGACGTGATTATCGATGCCTCCATGCCGCCTGTGATTCGCGACTCGGGAAAAATGTGGGGGCCCGACGGCAAGCTTCAAGACACAAAGGCGGTCATCCCCGACAGCAGTTACGCCCCCGTCTATCAGGAAGTCATCGAATTCTGCAAAAAGAACGGCGCCTTCGATCCGAAAACCATGGGGAGTGTCCCCAATGTGGGTCTCATGGCGCAGGCGGCGGAGGAATACGGATCGCACGACAAGACCTTTAAAGTTCCGGGAAGCGGAACGATTCGCGTGGTGACCGCATCAGGACAGACCTTGCTGGAACACGCGGTGGAAGAGGGGGATATCTGGCGGATGTGCCAGGTGAAGGATGCGGCGATCCAGGATTGGGTCAAGCTGGCCGTTACTCGTGCAAAAGCCACCGGAGCCCCCGCAGTGTTCTGGCTGGATAAAAACAGAGCCCACGATGCGGAGCTGATCAAAAAGGTCAATCGCTATCTGCCGAATTACGATACCCAAGGTCTGGACATCCGCATCATGTCTCCGGCCGAAGCCACGCGGTTCTCGCTGCAACGGATGAAGGAGGGGATGGATACGATCTCCGTGACAGGCAACGTTCTGCGCGACTACCTCACGGACCTTTTCCCGATTCTTGAAATTGGGACCAGCGCAAAAATGCTCTCGATCGTCCCCTTGATGAACGGCGGCGGTCTGTTTGAGACCGGAGCAGGCGGTTCCGCGCCCAAACACGTCCAACAGCTTCAGGAAGAAGGGTATTTACGGTGGGATTCTCTCGGCGAATTCTTGGCGCTGGCCGCTTCGTTGGATCATCTGAGCAAAGCGTCCAACAATCCGACCGCAAAAATTTTGGCGGATACGCTGGATCGGGCGACCGCCAAGTTCCTGGAGAGCAACAAGTCGCCGGCCCGCAAGGTCGGGGAGATCGATAATCGAGGAAGCCATTTTTATCTCGCGTTGTACTGGGCGCAGGCCTTGGCCGAGCAGACGGAAGACAAGAACCTTCAAGCGCGTTTTGCCAGAGTCGCCCAACAGCTTGCCCAGAACGAGGCCAAGATCAATGCCGAACTTCTTGGCGCACAGGGAAAACCGGTTGATCTCGGCGGCTATTACCATCCCGATAGAAATAAAACGACCAAGGCCATGCGTCCGAGCTCAACCTTCAATGCGATCGTGGATGCGATCGCATAAAGGACCAACGCACGGCATCATCATCGCACCTCCGCTAAATATTTTCAAACTCCCCCGGGGGTGTCAACCTCCGGGGGGAGTTCTCGCAAGCCTCCAAAGATTCTTGCGATCCTCCCATCTTGAAAAACTTTCCCGAACGGAGTAATCTAAACCCGTCCGTTCATTCCTTCCACCGGCGTTAAACCATCAGGAGGATTCACGATGCCGACCTATGTCTTGCTCAGCACGTTGACCGATCAGGGCCGGAAGACCATCAAGGCCAAACCCAGCCGCATCAACCAGGTGAACAAAGAAATTGAGTCGATGGGGGCCAAAGTGATCGCCCAGTACGCCCTTCTGGGCCCGTATGACTTTGTCAACATCATCGAAGCCAAGGACAACAAGGCCATTGCCAAGATTTCGGTGGAGTTAGGCTCACGAGGCTCGGTCCAATTCCTGACCATGCCGGCGATCCCGATCGATGAGTTCATCGCGTCGCTCAAGTAGCATTGACCGGTCGGGGGAGGGTTCAATTCGTCGCCGTTTGATGCTGGGCGGGATGCTGGCCGCCGTTTGGTCCGCCTTCGTCGTGGGAGGCTGCGCGTCGGTTCAGCCCGCGTCTTATTCGCTGCAAGACGGCGAAATCTTCATCGCGTCCCACACGCACTTCTTGAATGTCGCCGTCGCGGTGCTGGAAGACCGGCGTTCCGCGGAAGAGAAAGCCTGGGCCGCCCAACGGAACCTGCCTTCCAATCTCACCGAAATCGTGACGGAACGGATGCTTGAACATCTTCGGGTCTCGCACGTCTTTAGCCAAATCCAAGAGGCGTCCGGACCGATTAACCCGTCCTCATCCGATCGCATTCGTGACCTCGGTTCGCAGGGGATCGACGCCGTTCTGTTCGGTGAGTTGGTTCATTTCTATGGCCAGACCGATTCGAACGGTCGGATCGAGGGGCATGTCCAGTTCGTAAACCTGAGGCTGCTCGGCACGCGATCCGGACAACTTCTCTGGGAAGGAACGTCGGATAAGTTGTTGCGGCGACAGGAAAAGCAACCGCGCCTGGCAAGGGATTACGCCGCCGAGGCGCTTCGCGGGGCGATCAATCAGTTGGCCATGCAACTGGCGGCCCAAGCATTTTCCGACGCCCAAACGTCTTTATCCGATCGGCCCGAGATGCGACACTGGCGCGTCGGGGTGCCGCGGCCCGAAGATGCCCGGCCGCCGGAGGAAAAGGACGGCCGTGATCGAAAACTCAAGGGCGATCAGAACTATGCGTTGTACAACGATCCGGCCGGCGGAGTTCAAATGCTTGATGAGGTGCCCAACCAATGGGCGAAAAACCTCAGGGATCTGCAAATTTTTGGAGAGGTCGTGAGCGTTCATGACCGCGGGGCAGGATCCGAGGCGTTGCGGAAATGGTCCGAGGAGGGACTCGATGCCGTTCTGACAAGCCGCTTGACCCGTTTATTCGCGTTGGTAATTCCGCCGCGTGACGAACGGCCCTTCCCCATTTGGAGCGGAGGAATGGGGTATCCGCGGCTCTTTAAAGCGACGGCCCTGGTCCGGTTCGAGGATGTTGAACTCATCGAGACCCAAAGCGGAAAAGTCATATGGAAGGGGCAGGCGGAGGACGGCATCGATCGGATGCTGAAGACTTGGGAACTTCCCGCAGCACTGGTCCGGGAGTCCTTGGATGAAACGTTGGCCCGCTTGGCGAAACAACTGTCGGATTTTGTCTCATCATCCAATGAAAAATCCTTCCTGTTCAATGGGTCTAAAGACCTATCCCCGTCCTAACCTCTAGGTCTTTTTTTCTGTTGAGGAAATAAACAAAACTGGTTATAATAAATCACTTTTTTCAAAGATACCGAGCTTCCGAACCGATCGATCAAAACTCATGAAAAGCTTAAAGCGTGAGGAGACAATAGATGGCAAAGGTGCTTGAAGGCCCGGGAATGGGTTTGTTGAAGAAGTGGGGGATGACCGTTCCGGGCTATGTGGTTGTCACCTCCACGAACCAACTCGACCAGGCGGCTTCCAACGGAACATGGCTTACAGAGTCCCGTTTGGTTGTGAAGGCCCATGAGGCGATCGGATCCCGGATGAAGCAGGGCCTGGTGAAGGTGGACCTGGATTGGTCGGGAGCGAAGCAGGCGGCCAAGGAAATGCTGGGGAAGGGCCTCGGCGGGGGGATGACCGTTTCTCAGGTCATCGTCTCGGAAATGATTCCTCACAAGGACGAATATTATATCTCGGTCAAGTCGACGCGGGAAGGGGCGGAACTGCTCCTGGCCAACGTGGGCGGAATCGAGATCGAGTCAAATTGGGAACGGATCCAGAAACTCCCCATCCCGATCGGGGAGAATCCCTCCAAAGAAGCGCTGGCGGATTTGGCCAAGCGGGCCGGGTTCGGCAAAGATCTGGCCCCGAAGATTGCGGAGTTTTCCGCCAAGCTATACCAATGCTATGACCATGAGGACGCTCAGTACCTTGAGATCAATCCGCTCGTACTGCGTTCGAACGACCAAGAGCTCGTGGCGCTCGATGCGGTGACCTTGTTGGACGCGGATGCCCGGTTCCGTCATCCGGACTGGGACTTTGCGTTCGCGGCCGAGTTCGGCCGGCCTTATTCCGAGAATGAGCGGGCGGTGATGGAAGTGGATTCCAAGATCAAGGGCTCGGTCAAATTCATCGAGATCCCAGGCGGTGATACGGCCCTGCTTCCGGCCGGAGGCGGCGCCAGCGTCTTCTACACCGACGCGGTCGTGGCCCTGGGTGGAAAACCGGCGAATTATTCCGAGTACTCCGGCGATCCTCCCGATTGGGCCGTCGAGGTTCTGACCGAGAAGGTCTGCGCTCTACCCAACATCAAGCGGATCATCGTGGGCGGCGCGATCGCCAATTTCACCAACGTCAAAAAGACTTTTGCCGGCATCATCGCCGGATTCCGAAAAGCGAAGGCCGATGGAAAGCTTGACGGCGTCGAGATCTGGGTTCGCCGTGGAGGTCCCTTTGAAAAAGAGGGATTGGCGGCCATGAAGGCACTGGAGGTCGAGGGATTTTTGATCCATGTCTTTGATCGCAATACGCCCCTGACGGACATCGTGGACATGTCGTTGAAGAAAGAAGCGACGACGTCCGGCTCCTCCCCCCATAAAAAAGCCGGATCGACGGCCGTGCGAAGCGCGAAGGCCGGGGAGGCGCGACAATGAGCATCATAGCCGATCGCACGACGCGCGTGGTGATCCAAGGCGGACCGGCCGGTGTGAATGCGGCCCGCCGGATGGCCGAGTTCTGTCATCTGGCCAAGGCCCCGCTGACGGTCCAGGCCTTCGTTTTTCCTCCGGATGCCGGAAAGATCAACGAAGTCCCTTTCGGAAGCGAGATCGTCTCGATCCCTGTTTACAAGACCGTGGCCGATGCGGTTGCCGATCATCCGGACATTAACACCAGCTTGGTTTATGTCGGTCCCGACCGGGCTTTCGGCGCGGCCCGTGAGGCGCTGAACATCGATTCGATCCGTCTGGTTTCAATGATCACGGAAGGGGTTCCCGAGAAGGACACCAAGCTTCTTTCGCGCGCGGCCCGGGAAAAAGGAAAGGTTTTCAACGGACCGTCCGCCATCGGGATCATCTCGGCCGGCGAATGCCGCCTCGGCGTGATCGGCGGCGCGTTCGACAATTTGGTGCTGAGCAAGCTTTACCGGCCCGGCTCCTTCGGGGTGATCACAAAATCCGGAGGCCTGTCCAACGAGATCATCTGGATCTGCAGCCAGTTCGCCGATGGGATCACGACCGCGATCGGAATCGGCGGGGACGCCTATCCGGGGTCGGATTACGTGACTTACCTCGAGATGTTCGAGAAGGACCCGAAAACCCATGCCGTTGTGATCGTGGGCGAGATGGGGGGAGACCTGGAAGAGCGCGCGGCCGACTGGTATGGGGCGAAGAAGCGCAGGATCAAGCTGATGGCGGTCATCTCGGGCTTCTGTCAGGAAGTGCTGCCGAAGGGAATGAAGTTCGGCCATGCCGGCGCCAAGGAAGGGATGAAGGGCGAGGGCGGCGCGCGGAACAAAGCCGACCGACTGCGGGAGGCCGGGGCGATCGTGCCGGCCACTTTCGGAGGGCTCGGTCCCGCGATCAAGGAAGTCTATCAGGAACTCATCGCAAAAGGCGTTGTCAAAGAAGCTCCCGCCGCGGAGCCGGAGGCCCTGCCCAAGCTTCCCAAGACGATCGAGGAATCCCGCAAGAGCGGCGAGGTTTTTGTGGAACCGCTCGTCAAAACCACGATCTCGGATGATCGCGGCGAGGAGCCGCTCTATTACGGGTACGCCGCCTCCGAGCTGATCAACAAGGGCTACCAGATTCCCCACGTCATCGGCCTGCTCTGGAATAAAAAACTGATCAGCCCGCAGGAGGCCGAGATCGTCAAGCGGATCGTCATGCTGTCGGCCGACCATGGACCGGCTGTTTCCGGAGCGCTCACGACGATCATCGCGGCCTGCGCCGGGATTTCAATGTCCCAGGCGGTGGCGGCCGGCCTGATCATGATCGGGCCGCGATTCGGCGGCGCCGTTACGGATGCGGGCAAATGGTTCAAGTACGCCGTCGAAAACAAGCTTTCGGTCGACGATTTTTTAAACTATATGAAATCCAACGTGGGCCCCGTTCCCGGGATAGGTCACCGTGTAAAAAGTGTAAAGAATCCTGATAAAAGGGTCAAAGAGCTCGTGAATTACGTGAAGAGTCAGAATCTCTTCACGCCGCATCTGGATTTTGCTCTGGAGGTCGAAAAGGTCACCACGGCCAAGAAGGACACCCTGATCCTGAACGTCGATGGGACGATCGCGGCCGTTTTGGTCGACCTCGGTTTCCCGGTCGAAAGCCTAAACGGTTTTTTTATTTTGGCGCGAACGATTGGCCTTATCGGACACTGGATCGATCAGAAACAGCAGGGCAGCCGCCTGATCCGGTTGTTTGATTATCTGGTAAACTACGCAGCCCCGAAAAAGAAGGAAGTCCCGCCGCTCAAATAGCGTCTCTGGAAGTCTGATTCCATCGACGGAGCCGTTTCTCAAACGGCTTGACTAGCGCCGCGGCGGACCGTAAAATGAAGCTTCCACATAACGACGAGGGAGGATCTTTTCATGTCGCTTGAAGTCATCAAAAAACTTTATGCCTCCATGCCGGATAAGCTGACGAAGGCCCGGAAGAAATTCGGCCGTCCATTGACGCTGACCGAGAAAATTTTGGTCGCGCATGCCGATAATCTTGAGACGCAGGCCTGGGAACGGGGCAAGGCCCAGCTTTTGTTAAGACCGGACCGCGTCGCCATGCAGGATGCGACGGCCCAGATGGCGCTGCTCCAGTTCATTCAAGCCGGAAAGAAAAAGGTGGCTGTTTCCAGCACGGTTCATTGCGATCATCTCATCCGGGCCCAGAGCGGTGCGAAGGAGGACGTTCAGCGGGCGATTGACGAGAATAAAGAGGTCTACAATTTCCTTCGCTCGGCCTCGCGAAAATTCGGAATCGGGTTCTGGAAACCCGGGGCCGGAATTATTCATCAGGTCGTTCTTGAGAATTATGCCTTTCCGGGCGCGCTTCTGATCGGAACGGACTCCCACACCCCGAACGGCGGCGGCCTCGGCATGCTGGCGATCGGCGTCGGCGGGGCGGACGCCGGCGAGGTGATGGCGGGGTTGCCGTGGGAGGTATTGCATCCGAAGTTGATCGGTGTCCGATTGACGGGACGGTTGCAGGGCTGGAGTTCCCCGAAGGACGTCATCCTGTATCTCTGCGGCCTCTTGACGGTGAAGGGCGGTACGAACAAGATCCTGGAATATTTCGGGCCGGGCGCAGAAACGATCTCCTGCACCGGGAAGGGGACGATCACGAACATGGGCGCCGAGCTCGGCGCGACCACCTCGATCTTCCCGTTCGACGACAAGATGGCGGCTTATCTGAATCTGACCGAACGGGCCGAATGGGCCAAGCTGGCACAAGCCCACCGCGATAGTCTCACGGCCGATCCTGAAGTCTTCAAATCCCCCGAAAAATATTACGACCAGATTGTCGAGATCAACCTGTCCGAACTGGAGCCACATGTCGTCGGTCCACACACCCCGGATCTGGCCCGGCCGATCTCCAAGCTGATGACCGAGGCCAAAGAGAAAGGCTATCCGGTCCAATTGAAGGCCGCGTTGATCGGGAGCTGCACGAACTCCTCGTACGAGGACATCAGCCGTTCGGCGCATATCGCGCAGCAGGGACTCAAGGCCGGACTGAAGGCCAAGACAAGTTTCCTTGTCACCCCCGGATCGGAGCGGATTTACCATACGATGATCCGAGACGGCTTTATGAAAACTTTTGAAGAGATGGGTGCGACGGTGCTGGCCAACGCCTGCGGGCCCTGCATCGGACAGTGGAAGCGTTCCGATATACAGCCCAAGGAGTCGAATTCGATCATCAGTTCGTACAACCGCAATTTCCCCGGGCGCAACGACGGAAACGCCGAGACGCTCTCCTTCCTTTCCAGTCCCGAAATCGTGACGGCGCTGGCCTTTGCGGGAACGCTCGACTTCAATCCGGTCAGCGGCACGCTGACGGCGAAGGACGGGACGAAGATCAAATTCGAGCCGCCTCGCGGTGAGGAGTTGCCGGCCAAGGGATTCGCGAAGGGCGAGGAGGGCTACGAAGCCCCGGCCGAAAACGGCGACAAGCTTCAGATCGAGGTTCCTCCCACGAGCGAGCGGCTCCAACTGCTCAAGCCTTTTCCCCGTTGGGACGGGAAGGATTTCGCAAAGCTTCCGATCCTGATCAAGGCCAAGGGAAAATGCACGACGGATCATATTTCGCCCGCCGGGCCGTGGCTCAAGTACCGCGGCCACCTGGACAAGATCAGCGACAACATGTTCCTGGGCGCGAACAACGCCTTCGGCACCGAGCCCGGCAGGGGTGCGGACGTTCTGACGGGGGAATCCAATCTCACCATCGCCGCGATCGCCCGGCGGTACAAGGCGAAGGGGATAGGCTCGATCGTGGTCGGAGATGAAAACTACGGCGAGGGTTCCAGCCGCGAGCATGCCGCGATGTCTCCAAGGTTTCTGGGCGTGCTGGCCGTGCTGGTCAAGAGCTTCGCCCGAATTCACGAGACCAACTTGAAGAAACAGGGCATCCTGCCGCTTACTTTTGCCGATCCGAAGGATTACGATAAATTCATGCAGAACGATCGGGTCAGCGTCATTGGATTGACCGGTCTCGCGCCGGCAAAACCGGTGGACGTGATCATTCACAATGCGGACGGAAAAGATGTAAAGATTAAGGCCAACCACAGTCTGACGGAGCAACAGATCAACTGGTTCAAGGCCGGATCGGCATTGAATGCATTAAGTTAAGGACGCGCCGCCTCACGACCGGGAATTGTGGCCGCTTGCGGATCGGAAGGAATCATGGCTGAACGCGTGAATGAAAGCACGATCGGCGCCCACGGGCGGACGATCACGGTGGAAATCATGGGACGGCCCTACTCCGTGCCGGAGGGGCTGACCATGCTGCGGGCGATGTGGTACACCGGCCACGAGGTCGTCCGCGGCGCGGGGTGCCTCGGCGGTTTTTGCGGCGCCTGCGCCGTGACGTACCGGACGCGGGATGATGTCCGCCTCCGCAACGGCCTGGCCTGCCAGACGGTGGTCGAGGACGGGATGTCCTTCTATCTGAATTTTTCCTATTATCCCGGCCGCAAGGCGCTTTACGATCTCGATCAACTCAAGGATCCCAAACAGGACCTTTTCAAAATTTATCCCGAGGCGACGCTCTGCCGGAACTGCAACGCCTGCACCGAGGCCTGCCCGCAGGGCATCGACGTCCGGGACGGCGTCTGGAAATCGGTCTTCGGCGATTTCGAGAAGGTCTCGGAAATGTTCATGGACTGCGTGATGTGCGGACAATGCATTCCGGTTTGCATTGCCGATATCGCGCCCAATCATGTCGCTCTTTATGCCAGCCGGGTGCAGGGCGCCCTGCTGACCAAGCCGCCGGAAAACCTCTCCAAACGGGTTACCGAAATTCAGACCGGGAAGTATGCCCCGGAGTGGAAACGGATCCTTTCGATGAACGAAGAAGACCTCAAAGCCGCCGCTCAACCCTCAAAGTAAGAGAAAGCCAGCGCATGACCGAGATGATCGCCGAATCGAAGGATCGAGTGTTCCAGGGACGCGATGAGCGCCGGAAGCAGACGATCACGAGCCAAACACCGGAAGAAAAGGACCGGCTGGTCCATGCCTTCCACCCGGATTATAAAAAGGAAGAGTATCACCGCATCCGAATCGGCCCCAACGCGGGCGAGCGGACCGTACGGGAGGTGGCCGAGCTTCTGGAATCGGACAGCCTCCTTCCGGACGATCTGGAGCTGACGCCCCGGTATCGGGTCGATGTTCTCGTCGTTGGCGGAGGCGGGGCCGGGGCGACCGCGGCCCTGACCGCCAAGGCGCAGGGCTCGGAGGTGATGCTCGTGACCAAATTGCGACTGGGCGACTCCAACACGGTCATGGCTCAAGGAGGGATGCAGGTTGCAATCACGGACGACGACTCGCCCGTCACGCATTTCTTCGATACCCTTCGCGGCGGGCATCATAAAAACGATCCCAACCTGCTCAAGGTTTTGGTGGAAGAAGGCCCGATGGCCGCCCAATGGCTGATCCAGCTTGGGGTGCTGTTCGACCGGGACGAAAACGGAAATCTCAGAACGAAGAAGGGCGGCGGCAGCACCAAACCCCGTCTTTTGACCTGCAGTGATTATACCGGTCTCGAGATCATGCGCGTGCTGAAGGACGAGGTTTTGAATCGGCAGATCCCGGTTTTGGAGTTTTCGCCCGTCGTCGAATTGCTCTCGGATGCCGATGGAAATTGCACCGGCGCGGTGCTCAAGAATATGGACAATGGACAGCTCATCGTGGTCGCGGCCCGATCGGTCATTCTGGCGACCGGCGGAAGCGGACGTCTCCATATCGAGGGTTTTCCGACGAGCAACCATTTCGGCGCGACGGGCGACGCGCTCGTTCTGGCCTACCGGCTCGGCGCACGGCTCAGCCATATGGATACCTTTCAGTACCATCCCACCGGTTCGGTCTATCCGGAGCAGTTGGCCGGGGCGCTGGTGACGGAAGGGATCCGCTCCGATGGCGGGCATCTCGTCAACCGGGACGGCCGGCGGTTTATCAACGAACTGGACACCCGTGATGTCGTCGCCGCCGCGATCATTCGGGAATGCGCCGAGGGCCGGGGGGTGAAGACCCCGGCCGGACGCGTCGGTGTCTGGCTGGACGTGCCGATGATCGATATGCTCATGGGCGAGGGAAGCATTTCCAAACGCTTCCCGGCGATGGTGCGACAGTTCCAGCGCTACGGAATCGATATCCGGAAAGAACCGGTCCTGGTCTATCCCACGCTGCATTATCAGAACGGCGGCGTTGCGATCGACGTGGACGGGCAGTCCCAGGTTCCGGGCCTGTTCGTCGCCGGGGAGGCCTCCGGCGGGCTGCACGGACGAAACCGTTTGATGGGAAATTCACTGCTCGACCTGATCGTCTTTGGAAAGCGGGCGGGTCTGGCGGCCGTAAAGCGCGCCAATAAGATGCCGGCCGGAACGCTGACGCTGTCCCATGTGACGCGGTTCCGCAAGGAACTGGAGAAGAATAACATCAAACCGACCCGGGTGGCGCCGATCATCCTTCCCGATTACGTCCGTCGGGAAGAAACCGCCCCCGCCGCGGCCGTCAAGCCGTAATCCCTCCCGACCGATTTCCTGCCCGTTCGGTCTAAACCGGCATATTCCTCCCTTGCATTAACCAATACAATACCTGTCCCTCTCCATTCAAATTTGTCTTGCCCGCGACAGTTTTGTCGCTCAGGAGCCGTTTTCGCGATTCTATTCGAGGCAAATCAGGGCATGACTTTTGCTCTTAATAGTAGTGGTCAGCTGCGCGGCATAATTTGGAGCCAGGGAGGATGCGATGAACCCGGAGCAAACGACCGTGCTCGTGGGAAAAATGAAGGCGGAACCTCGTTCGAGGAAATCCACCTCGCCGTCGCGTCCTTTCGACGAGATGCATGCGCCGGACGGTTCGGTTCGAGATCATTATCGTCTTTTGGATGAGAGCCTCCGGGCGCTCTCCGCATCGCAGCGGACGCAGAAACGGCGGGAAGCGGATCGTTTTTTTCACCGTCAAGGAATTACTTTCTCGGTATATGGCGAATCCGCCGGCGCCGAACGGCTCATCCCGTTCGACATCATTCCGCGGATCATTCCGGCGAAACAGTGGAAGATTCTCGCGGCCGGCCTCCGTCAGAGGGTTTGCGCCCTCAACGCCTTTCTACACGACGTGTACCATCAGCAGGAGATCATCAAATCGGGGCGGATCCCGCCCGAGATGGTGTTCCGCAACCCGCAATACCGGGTTGAAATGTACGGCATCGACGTGCCGCGCGACCTCTACATTCATATCGCTGGCGTCGACTTGGTTCACACGGGTGAGAACGAGTTTTATGTCCTGGAAGACAATCTCCGGACCCCTTCCGGCGTCTCGTATATGCTGGCCAACCGTCGCATCATGATGCGGCTCTTGCCGGATCTCTTCGCGCGCCAGCCGATCGCGCCGGTGGAACATTACCCCAACCTCCTGCTCGAGACTCTCCGCTCGGTCGCGCCGGAAGGGGTTCGGGATCCTCGTGCGGCGCTCCTCACGCCGGGTCCCTTCAACAGCGCCTATTTTGAGCACACGTTTTTGGCGCAGCAAATGGGAATCGAAGTGGTCGAGGCGCAGGATCTCTTCGTCAAGGGAAACGCGGTCTATATGCGGACGACGGAAGGGCCGGCTCGGGTTCATGTCCTCTACCGGAGGGTCGATGACGATTTTCTGGATCCCCTTGTTTTCCGACCCGATTCAATTTTGGGTGTGCCGGGGCTTCTCTCGGTCTATCGTTCCGGTGGCGTGACCCTGGTCAACGCCGTTGGAACCGGCGTGGCCGACGATAAAGCGGTTTACATTTTCGTCCCGGAGATGATTCGTTTTTATCTGGGAGAGGAGCCCATTTTGAAAAACGTGCCGACGTATCAGCTGCGCGATCCGGAGGAGCGCGCCTACGTGCTGGCCCATCTGGATGCACTGGTCGTGAAGGAAGTTCACGGTTCGGGAGGATACGGTATGCTGGTCGGACCGGCCAGCTCGGTCAAGGAGAGAGAGGTTTTTCGCCAACGGATCCTTCGAAATCCCGAGAACTACATCGCCCAGCCGACCCTGGCGCTTTCAACCTGTCCCACCTTCGTGGAATCCGGAATCGCCCCGCGCCATATCGATCTCCGCCCATTCATCCTGAGCGGCCGCACAATTCAGATGGTGCCCGGGGGTCTCACCCGCGTCGCCTTGCGAGAGGGCTCCCTTGTTGTGAATTCTTCCCAGGGCGGGGGCACGAAAGACACCTGGGTGCTGGAGGACTGAGCCATGCTCCTCCGGATAGCCGATCACCTTTACTGGATGGGACGCTATATCGAGAGGGCGGAAGATACCGCGCGGGCCGTGGAGGGGGCTTACCACGCCGCTCTCCTTCCCAAGGGATATGCCCTTGAGGAATGGGAAAGCCTGCTGGAAATGCTGGGCCAGCGCGACCGGTTTCCGGAACCCTGCGGTTCCGCCTCCACGCTCGAACTATTACGGTTCGTGATCCTCGATCTTGAAAATCCATCCAGCATTCTGTCGTCCCTCCGATCGGCCCGGGAAAACGGCCGCGCCACATGCGGAACGATCTCCCTCGAGGCATGGGAAAGCCTGAACGCCCTCTGGCTCGACCTGAGCGAGATCGATCCGTCGCGTCTGATATCGAACGGGACCCTGCCCCTTCTGGCTCGCGTGAATGAAGGGACCCAGCTATTCCGGAGCGTGATCCAGACCAAGCTCGATCGCGACGAAGTGTTCCAATGGATCGGCTTGGGGATTTTTCTGGAGCGCGCCGATTACCTCACCCGGATCCTGCACGCGCGATATCCGTTTCTGTTCAAAAGCGCCAAGGGGGACGCGGCCTATTATTCATCGATGGCTCTTCTCCGGTGGGCCGGGGCCGTGGACGCCTACCGGAAATTGTATCGCAACGGGGTCACGCCGCGGCAGGTGATCGAACTGCTGGTCTTAAATGAAGAGACCCAGTGTTCCCTGCATGCCTGCCTGGAGCGGATCAACACCTTCCTCTGCGGGTATTCAAACGGGACGGGCGGGAAAGCGGCGGACGTCGCGACGGATCTGCACATCCTGTTTCATGAAACCCGGGACACCGACCTCTTCGGGCAGGAGCTGAGCGTCCATCTGGCCGAGGTCGCCCGGAAGCTCCATGGGCTGGCGGGCGAAATCGACCGGTGGTTTCAGGGGACGCCGTGCGTCTGATGATCCGTCACCAGACCATTTATCGTTACAGCGCTCCGCTCACACGCAGCATTCAGCTTCTCCGTTTGATTCCGCATTCGGACCGGCGGCAGCGGGTTCAGGAATGGAGGCTCAGTCTGCCCGCCGACGCGCCGGAATATTTTGACGCGTATGGAAACGTGACCCGGCTGCTCATCATGGAGGGACGGCATGACGAGATCAAAATCGGCGTTGAAGGTCTGGTCGAGACGTCCGGAAACGTCACCTTTCCTTCGGCCGTGGATCAGCGCTTTCCGCCGGAAATATTTCTGACGGAAACACCGTTGACGGCGGTTGACGAGCCGCTGAGAAATTTTGCCGATCAACACCGGAACGAAATCGGTTCGAATCCCTTCGCCGCTCTCCAGACCCTGATGGAACGGATCCGAAGCCGCGTCCGCTACGTGAAAGGAACCACGCATGTTCAGACGACCGCGGCCGATGTTTTATCGCAGGGAAGCGGAGTCTGTCAGGACCATAGCCATCTTTTTATCGCCTGTTGCAGGGCTCTCGGGGTTCCGGCGCGGTACGTAAGCGGGTATGTCTACTCCGATCCCGATCATCACCCGGAAGTGGCGATGCATGCCTGGGCCGAAGCGTGGGTCGATGGCATGGGCTGGCTCAGTTTCGATGTTTCGAACGGACGACCGGCAGGCGAAATGCATCTTCGTCTCGCGATCGGACGGGACTATCTGGACGCGTGTCCCGTGAGAGGAGTCCGGTTCGGCGGCGGGGACGAACGGATGGAAGTCCGTGTTCATGTGGCGACGGCGCAGCAGTAAATGGGCGACGATTCCTCCGGTGGGCGAGAAGGAAAGGCTCCGCCCCTATAAAAATAGAAAGGAAATCGCATGACCTATTGTATCGGGATGTGGCTTGAGTCGGGTCTGGTTTTCGCTTCGGACTCGCGTACCAACGGTGGTGTGGACCACGTCGCCACCTTTCGGAAAATGACGGTCTACGAAAAACCGGGGGACCGTGTGCTCGTGATGCTGACCGCCGGCAATCTGTCCGTGACCCAAGGCGTGATCAACATCTTGAGCGAAGACGCCCATGTCTCCAACGGCCAGGAGACGATTTGGACCGCGACCTCCCTGTTCCACGTAGCTCGAATCATCGGCGGGGCCCTGCGGAAAGTGTACGACGTGGACGGAAGCCATCTGAAACAGCACGGCGAGGATTTCAATGCCGCGATCATCCTGGGCGGCCAGATCCGGGCCGAAGCGCCGCGCCTGTTCCATATTTATTCGGCCGGAAACTTCATCGAATCCACGCCGGAAACCTGTTACTTCCAGATCGGCGAGATCAAGTACGGTAAGCCGATCATCGATCGGCTCATCACCCGTCAGAGTACTCTGACGGAGGGGGCCAAATGTGCGCTGCTGTCGTTTGATTCCACCATTCGGAGCAACATTTCGGTCGGCCTCCCGATCGATTTGCTCTGCTACGAGCGCGATCGGCTTCGGGTGGATTTCCGACGCTGCATCGATCAACAGGATCCGTACTTCAACGAGATCAAACGGCTCTGGGGCGAAGGTCTGCGGGAAGCCTTTGCCACCATGCCGGACCCGTCCTGGCAAGAACGGCTTGATCCGGTTTGATTTTCATTTAAAACGGCTTAAAGACGGAACCGCCGGCAGCCCGCGGTCGATGCCCGCCTGAAAGTCGGCCCGGCAAGAAGCACCTTCGGTTGACGCGATCCATCCGCCCTTCCATTCCTTGAACTCCTTTTCATTAAAATAGTTCCGGGCACTTTTGTCCGAGCCCGGTCGACGTTAATGAAGCATATTGACCGGTTCAAATAAAATCGGTATAATTCTTCGTAAATCGTTCCCCCGGCGCGGGTCGTCCTGCCTTCCAGAACAAACACGATCCCATCCGCCGAACGGAGAGGAGAGCCTCATGGCCCGTCACCTTTCTTGCCGCTGTTCTAAAATACTCGCGTGGAACACCCTTTTTGATTCTCCCTTCCGATTGAGCCGTTCATCCGCGATGATAAAAGGCGGATACGATTTCTGCTGCGCATATGATTTCATGTTTCCGCTTCATACCATCAACAGGTATTGTTCTATCCGGTTTGTCTTCACGACTTAAAGGAGGGTTTCCATGGCCAAAGAAAGGAAAGCGCTTCCAACAACCAAAGTCAAAACACAAGATCTCGGCTACGGCTGGATGCCCGATCTGCCGGACCACCGCGACTATCTCTTCAATGCGATTCGTGTGGCACCGGCGGTCCTCCCTCCGGTCGTCGATTTACGGCATGCCTGTTCGCCTGTCGAAAATCAGGGCGCATTAGGCAGTTGCACCGGCAACGCCCTGGCCGGTGCGCTGGAGTTCTTGGAGAAAAAAGACAAGGTCTTCTTTGTGAACCTGAGTCGGCTTTTTATTTACTACAACGAGCGCCGGATCGAGCATTCGACGAAATCGGACTCCGGGGCGATGATCCGGGACGGGATCAAAACCCTTAAGAGACAAGGGGTCTGTTCGGAGAAGAAATGGCCGTACATTATTTCAAAATTCGCCGTGAAGCCGAGCCCCGTCTGCTATAAAGAAGCGGTGGATCATCAAATTACCTCTTACCATCGTCTCCTCACCGTGAACGATATGCGGGCTTGCCTGGCCGAAGGATTTCCGTTTGTATTCGGTTTTACGGTTTATGAAAGCTTCGAATCCACCGCCGTGGCGCACACCGGCCTCGTGAACATGCCGATATCCGGGGAACGTGCGATCGGCGGACATGCGGTGCTTGCGGTGGGATACGACGATACCAAAAGGAGGCTTCTCATTCGCAATTCCTGGGGCGCCGACTGGGGAATGAAGGGGTATTTTACCTTGCCGTACGAATACGTGGCGGATCGGGATCTTTCGGATGATTTTTGGACCATCCGGCGCGGAGAACGGATGTAGAGAACGGGCCTGGCGGAAAGCTCCTGAAAGCCATGTTGAGTTTTTCACCGGCGGATGATTGGTGCGGATAATAAAACAGGGTGAGCGCGAGAAATGCAGCGCCCACCCTGTTGTCTTTCAAGCCGTTAATTTAGTTTAAGTTCGGCCGTTGGAGGGCCGGGTTTAACCCCTCCGTTCAACGGAAGGATCCGCGGGTCCCCGGACTGCAAGACCCGAAGGAAACCCCATTCCCCACCTTCCATGTAAGCCATCCGGTGATTCATATAGAGGTAATCCCCGGGAAGACGGTAAGGTCCTCCGGCGTTGAAATAGGCGTTGAGAAGTTCCCCGCCGCCGAACTCGTTGTTGCTGACCATCGAGGCGTTGGGCATGAACGGTTCCTCCGGCCATTGATGGCCCTCCACTCCGAAGACGCCGTTCTGCTCGTTAAACGCTCCGAAAACGTGGATGGCGATTGGATCACCCGCATGGGCCTCAAGAATGGGCGTCACAGGATCTCCCGTTTTTCCGTCGGAAACACAGGTGAATAAATTGGTCTGGTCACAACCGTTGTCCAAACGCAACTCGTAGGGCTCCGCTCTATAATTGATCCCCACAAGGCCGGCGGCCTTTTCAAGATAAGGCATAAAGCTTGTTCCCAGGATGTTGTCCTCGTCCTGGAAGAACAGGGCGAAGTCGCGGTAGTTCGGTCGATTGCGATTTTCCGGGATGGACCTGTCCACGATCACATCGGCCCTCCAGCTGTTTTCCATGGAGATATCCGTTCCGGTTTCCGGATCGCGGTAGACGGATCCTTTCGGGCCGATAACGATCGCGCCGAAAAGCCCGTCGCGTTGCTGGGCCATCGTGCCGTCCGCCCAGTCCTGGACCAAGGCCGCATTTTCCCCCAGTTCGGGAGGGGCGTAGAACGTGTAAACTTTGGAAGCTCCCGGAGCCACGGTCTGGTCGCCCGGATTGAAACCGATGTTGATTCCCTGAGAGTCGAGAGGGTCGTAAGCCAGGTTATCGGCATGAAACGAGACCTTGCCCCGCTTGAGTTCGTTCTTCAACGTCACCTGCACACAGTCACCGATGTTGACGTGCAGCGTGAGCGGCATGGGTTGGAATCCGGCCGCGGCGACCTTGGTTTTTTCATTGGCAAGGACGAAGATTTTACCATTCGGATTGGAGACTTGTTCTTTGCGGTCGAAGTCAACCTCGATCGGGTCCTGCGCTCGCGGGTTATAGACAAGTCCTTTGTCGATAGCAAGCACCTCGAATTTCTTCACCGGGGCCTTATCCGGACAGACCGATTTGGCGGCCGGGGGAATATCTTCGTGCCCGGGCAGCAGCTGAAGGTCTTTCCTCTCCTTGTCCAGGACCCGAATAATTCCCCAACTTCCCTCTGTCAGGTGGGAAATCCGACCGTTGTAATAGAGGTAGTCTCCGGGCAAATGTTGCGGGCCGCCGGCTTCCGGAATGGAAAGGTCGTGCCGTTCCGCAATCCCGATATGGATTGCGCTTCGCGGTTGGGAATCGGAATTATACCGCTGGAAACGGAACCAATGACCCGTGACGTGAAGCGTATGGGTTTCATTGGTCGCCGTGACCAAGGCCCGGATCATGATCGGATCGCCCAAATAGGCCCGCAGTAGCGGGGTATCCGGGTCTCCATGCACGCGACTGGAAAAAAGCAGGGACGGGTCCGGATTGACCGCTAATCGTCGGCTGATGGGCGCCACCCGCATGTTCAAGGCGCTGCCCGTGGTGTGCGAACCGCCGTTGATATAGATATTCGGGGTGAGTTTGATGTTTTTCTGTTTTTCTATCGGATAGAGCAGGGTGTTCGCGGCGGCGGCCGCCTGTTTCAAGAGTTCCGGGGGACTCCCGGTGCTGACGGTGTTGGCCGTGGAAAACACGGTGTCCTGGATGTGTAGGACCATCTCGCGGAAGCTGCCGATGGCGTCGGTTGAGTGAGGTTCGTTGGTGTGAATGTCCACCACATAACCGCTTCGCTTGAGTTTTCCAGTGACCGGGTCGTGATAGGTCGATCCCGGAGGCTCGATAATCGTGCTCCCGAATCCTCCATGTTGCCACGTGATGGCCCCGAAGGCGTGGTCGTGCCAGTAGGTCGTCCCAAAATCGGCATCGGGGTAATACCGATAGCGGACGAATTCCACGCTGACGATTTCGCCCTTGGCATGAGTGTAGGATAGGGGAGCCGTAAAGGTGATCTTTTTCCCTGAAATCGACTTGATCCTTCGAATTTCGAACGTCGTCACCTGATCCATTCCGACACCGAGATCGGTTCCCACATGATAGCGCGCCGCCGCCTTCTCGCTTGTGAGAACGACGGAACTCGCCCCTGGCTTGACCCGATCCGCCAGGTTTCCATTCATCGCCGGCGGAAGGCCCTTTTTCCCATCGATCAACTCATCTTTGTACGGCCGAACCGCCTGTTCATAGGAGAAGCCGGTAATAACTCCGTCCGATGCTTGGTTGTCAAACTGCCAGAAATGCGGATGGATATTGAGCTTGCTGGCATAGCCGTTTTCCTCGTTGTCTTTCCAGCCGCCGTTCGTCAGGATCACATCGATGCAATCGTAGACGTTGGCTCGATACACCAGCGGAACCCGGAGTTTCTCATCGGCCCGGATGGCCGCCTCCTCCTCTTTTAATACGTAGAGCAAGCCGTCGTTGTCCACGACCGGAGGATTCTTTCCGTCGCCCTTTGCCAGTGTGATCGGGAGTTGTCCGATGACATTGATCCGATAAAGCTTTCGTTGGGCCATATTATCGCTTTGAATCGGACAGAGGCTCCACGGACCTTGCTCACCCGGCCGTGCAGGCCGGGTCGTCTCGATGCCGCCGACGCCGCCCGCGCCCTTGGGGCCCCCGGGATCGGCGTAGGGGTTGAACACATCGTCCTTTTCGACCATCCCGCCGCTTTTGACATGGAAGGGCTCCAGCCACGGGGCCGGTCCGTGATTTCGGGCAAACGGCGGCCGTTTTCCAAAATGCGGCTGCAGAGCCGGCCACGCGATCTTCCCGGTGACCGGATCAAACGCGATCTTTCTCCGCTGGCCCGGGCCGACCTTGATGCCCATGTGTTCAGTTGGCGGGCGGTACTTCGGCCATACTTGGGTCGTTTCAGGCTCGGTCATCGCCAGGAGACCTTTAGCCGTCTCGCTCCAGGCCCAATCCAAGACCGTCGCATCATGGGCGAGAATCTGACCCCGTTCATCCGAGACATGGCCGGGCTGACCCTGGGTGGGCAGCATCGCCGTGACCCAGTCACGGATGGAAACCTCAACCGGATCGCTGGACCAGTCCGTCCGATCCTGCGTAATCGTGTATTTCTTCCCGAACCAATCGACGGTTTTTCCAATCAGTTGGATGGAATCCACCGCAGGTTTCACCTTTCCTTTTCGGTCCGGCAGCTCCTGAAGCGGCGGCATGATGTCCTGCTGGTATCCTGCGGTCTGCAGGGTATTGTAGACCCGCCAGAATCCCCACATCCCGGCGACATAATGATGCGCGACGTGACAGTGGTACAGAAAATCGGCCGCGAGATGCTGGCAAAGCCCGGCGCCGCATTCGGGCTCCAGATTGAAGACCGTTTGAGGTCCGATGACCTGGACATCCACCAGCTCGCTCTTTCCGCGCATTCGTGGAAATTTTATCGGTCCCATTCGACCGTAATCAAATTCGCTCTGTTCCGCCTTCGGATCCCGCGGCCATCGGATCGTGCCGCCGTGCGGATGGTGGGAATGAAAAATGTCCGAGCCGCCATGAACCAGGCGGAATTTGGTCGGATCGCCCAGATAAGCCCTCGGGATGGGTGTGGCGGGATCTCCGAAAACGTAGGCGCTATAGGCCTCGGCCTCATCTTCAAATCCGAAGCGCGCCTTCTGATTGGCCAGGTTGTTGGTCCCGAACGGCTCGCTGCGGTAGTTCAATGCGCGGGCGGCGGGTCGATAGGCATCCGTGATCGGGTCGCGCTGCGGAATCATCTCGCCGTTTTTGCTCAGCGGCCGGAAAGCCTCGTCTCCGACTTCATGGTACATAATCATGTATTCCCGGAAATCGTGAATCCTCGAGTTCGCGATCATGGCTTCCCACCCGCTCTTGAGCGGCTCACCCGTAAACGGATCAAGATAAGTCGAGCCGGCCAGCTCCACAACCAGAACGCCGACCATACCGAGGCCGGTCTGTTCCCGGTTTCCGTGGCTGTGAAAGGTGAGGGCGCCTTCCTGGAAGTCGGGAGGAATGTACCATTCATAAGTCTGGCTCTTACCCGGAGGAACCGATGTGTCTGGATTGGTCGCGATGGCCGGTTTCCCGGTTTTTTGGATGATCGTGCTGGAGCCGTGTATGTGCAGTCCCACGGGATCTCCGCCGGTGGTTTGATTTTTAAGAGTGATGATGACGCAGTCGCCTTGATTGGCGCGTATCGTCAGAGGCTGGATCACATCGCCCTGAAGCCCGTTGGACACGGCCCCGTGATCGTTTTCCTTTTCTCGCGCGGCCTTGTTCCGGGCCTCTTCCTCGCGAACTTTGGGCAGGTTTTCATCGAGGACGTACATGTAGCCGGGATAATAATCCAGCCATTGATTCAACGTGATTTCGACATTGATCGCTGAGATGTTGAAGGTCTTCACCGGAGCCGTTTCGGGACAGCGGCCGCCGGGCGTAACGGTCTCCTCGTTATTTCCGGTCGGACCCAGCAGCACGCCCTGTTTCAACATGCCGGTGAACATGTCGAGTTGGTGGCCTGGACCTTCCATCGCCGTAAAGGCCCCTTTGGTTTTTCCAAGGGGGTCGTGCCCGGATTGTTGCATGTCCATCTTTTCGAGCGTGTCCATCTGCGTCATGCTGTCCGGTCGCCCTTCGATGGCGTCCTCGACCATGAACTGCGCCTTCAGCCGTTGCATCCATGCCGGATTGGTCTGGCTCTGATCCGGCGGTGGCTCGGATGTATTCGGCATGTCTTCCGCCCCAATGGCGATTTGTTGAAGGAGAAAAACGAATAAAAGCGCAGAGACCCCTTTCGCGACCCTAACCCATGCCCCTAGCATACATGCTCCTTTCATAATGACATATTGGCCCTGAGTAAATCGGCATTGCGCTGTTTAATGAACACGGAGCCCTTGATCGGTTTCAAAGGTCCGACGTTTGATTTGGGCGGCATCAAACTCGAAATCGACCGTGACCGCGGCGTTGGCCGGCACCTGCACAATCTTTTCAATCGGCTTGAAATGCGGGTGCCAGGCCAGGACCCGGTAGGTTCCCGGAGGCAATTGATCAATGCTGAATCTTCCATCGGTGCTCGTTTTATCGTAATATGGATTGTCCACGACAAAACCCCAGGTCTGCATAAATTCATGCATCCCGCAGATCATCTGGCCGATCTTCATGCCGGGGCCGAAATTCAAAACTCCTCCCCGGGGCTTACCGGAGACGGGGAGCGGAAAGTTCAGCAGGATATTGCCCCGCTCCCTCTGAAAGAATTGCCCGTTGTGAAAGATAGGGTCCTTGTTGACGACCGAGATCGGTCGATGATTCTCGATCACGCCGACCATGGGATGAATATGTTGGGTATGACCGTGTTCATCCGTGGTGTAGAGCTCGTTGGTGGGAACGTCCGCAGGGTGGAACATACAATCGGTCGCTTCAAACCGACCGGTGATGGGCGGGAAAGGTTTTCCGGCCTTGACATCCTGAACGGCGATGATGACATCCCGCATTCCCCCATCCGGTCCGACGGCGTATTCCTCCAGAACGATCCGGCCGTGGCCGTCCGAAATCTTTTGACAATAGGATCCGAACGGGGAGAGGGACAACAGGAAAATGCGAGGGGAGGGAACGGGACCTTTGAGGATCGCCTGGCCCGTGATGGTCCCGCCGTTTTTTACAGGTGTTTCTTCATAAGCCAGGGCGTGAGATCCGACAGTCCCCACTGCCACTGTCAGAGCGATGCAAAGGGACAGAATATTTTTCATGGCGCTTTTCCCGGATAAACCTTACGGATCCATGCCCCGAGGCACGTTTGCATGAAGACCCCGCCGTGCCGGCAATGACGCATTGGATCAGGAGGGAAATTATTTTGTGTGCAAAATAAATGCATTACATCACAGGCTATTTCCCAAGTCAAGAGAAATGTTTGAGTGGAAAATTATTATATTTTCAATGGTGGTTCGTGTTGAATTTAATGGGTTTTCGAAGGAGGATTTTGAGGTTGAAATAACAATCGACGGCAAACACTTGCCAACAGCCAGGAAGACACCAGCAGGCGAAGCCCGCCGGCCGGGCTGACACCCGCGATGGTCATGGCCGTCGGGTACGCCGTTCCGTTATGAAGCCAGCCGACCAGACCTCCGGCGAACGCGCCGGCGGTGAACTGCGTCGTCCGGACCTTTAGAATAGGCGAGCGCAGGGGTATCGATATGGGATTTTCTTTCATGCCAAAGCGGTTCCTTATCTGAAGGTCAAAGATATCCACAAGGGCATCTAAGCGGAGGCCGGCCGATTCGGTTTGGTGAGCACCGGCGGGGCGGAAATCCAAACGGCCATGGTTTGTCGCAAACCCGAAATCACATTGGGATCATCATCCCTTTTTATCGTTGTAAGTTACTGTAAGGAGCGATGGAAAGAAAAAAATCGCGTTTCGAATCCGCCCGAGAATCCCAGTTGCTTTCGGCCCTTATCCTCTGATAGAATGCCGTCCCGTTAACATAAACAATCAGGATTAATCCCAGGATATCATCCGATGAACATCCACGAATTTCAGGCCAAACAGTTGTTCGCCCAATACAACATCCCGGTGCCCCGCGGCCGAAGCGTCGCTTCGGCGGAAGAGGCAAGAACGTGGGCCGATGAACTCCGGTCCCCCGTATATGTCGTCAAAGCTCAGATCCATGCCGGCGGACGGGGCAAGGCCGGCGGAGTGAAACTGACCAAGGATCGCGCCCAAGTTGGGATCCTGGCACGACAACTATTGGGGAAGGTCCTTGTCACACATCAAACCGGTCCGGAAGGCCGGAAGGTGCAGCGTCTCCTGATCGAGGAAGGCGCCGACATCGCGACTGAACTTTACGTAAGCCTTCTGGTGGACCGGACCTCCGGCTGGCCGGTTTTTATTGCAAGCCGTGCGGGAGGAATGGAAATCGAGGAAGTCGCGGCGCATTCACCGGAGAAAATTTATAAAGCCGCGATCGATCCCTCATCCGGTTACCAGGCCTTTCACGGCCGGATGCTGGCTTATCGCTTGGGCCTCGAAAGAGAAGTTCAAGTCCCGTTTAATCAGATGATGGGGAGCCTTTACCGTCTTTTCATGGAAAAAAGCGCTTCCCTTATCGAGATCAATCCGCTCGTGATCACCCGGGATCAAAAACTGATCGCCCTGGACGCGAAGGTGACGTTTGACGACAACGCGCTCTACCGAAACGACGATATCAAGGCGCTCCGCGATCTCGATGAGGAAGATCCTCTTGAAGTCCGGGCCTCCCAGTACGGTCTAAACTATGTGAAGCTGGATGGTGAAATCGGTTGCATGGTTAACGGGGCCGGCCTCGCGATGGCCACCATGGACACCATTAAACTGGCCGGTTCTTTTCCGGCCAATTTTTTGGACGTCGGCGGCGGCGCTTCGAAGGAAACCGTAAAGCAGGCCTTTACGATTTTAATGTCCGATCCGCATGTCAAAGGCGTATTCATCAACATCTTCGGCGGAATTGTTCGCTGTGAGCGGATTGCGGGCGGGGTGATCGATGCGGCCAAGGAGGTCTCGATCCGGGTTCCCCTCGTTGTGAGACTGGAAGGAACGAACGCCGAAGAGGCCCGGCAAATGCTGGCCGCATCCGAGTTGAACCTTGTTGTGGCGCGAACGATGTGGGAGGGGGCCCAAAAGATCGCCAGCCTCATCCGGGGCTGATGCTTTTTCCATCGCGGTGGAAATGGGTCGCGCCGTTCGCGATTTTGACCGGCGCGGCCGTCATCGGGGGCTGTGCGGCCAAAACGCCGCCGCTCAAAGAGTACAAGGTATTGGCCAGTTTTGGGACGGGCGAAGGAACCGTGGTCCGCGCGCTGAAAGTGGACGGTTCCTTTCTTTGGGTTGGGACCTCGGCCGGAATCCTCAAAGTGAACCGTCTCAACGCCACTCTCGTCAAAACCTATACCAAAGCGGACGGCCTGACGAGCAACTATATCTTCACGATCAATGTGGATCCCAAGGGCACGCCCTGGTTCGGGACCGATGCCGGCGGGTTGCTTCGATTGGACGGAGAGCGCTGGATGGCCTACGGCACGTCGGACGGGTTGGCGGACCCCTGGGTGTATGACATCGATTTCCATCCGGACGGCTCGATGTGGATCGGCACCTGGAACGGTGTGAATCGCTACGATCCGAGAGCCCCGGAAGGCTCCCGCTTCGTAACCTACGACGTCAAAGACGGACTGGTCAACAAGTGGGTTTACAGTCTGGCCGTCGACAGGGACGGCTCGCTCTGGTTCGGCACCGAAGAGGGCGCGAACCATTTTGATCCCACGGCCCCGAAGGGGAAAGGCTGGGTCACCTATACGCACAAAGACGGCTTGGGTGCCCCGAACGAGCTGGCGCTTGCGCACAAGCAGACTGCCGGGGAGGCTTTGGAGGCCTCGCGGGAAAATAGCGGCGTCGAGCTTCCTCCAAATCGCAGTTATGCGGGTCATTTTCATGACCTAAGCGTCTTGGATGAAAAAGGTAAAGAGACCTACAACGAAAATTATATTTTTGCGATCCTGATCGATCCGCGAGGAAACAAGTGGTTCGGAACTTGGGGTGGAGGGGTCGGCCGCTTTGACGGAGAGCACTGGACGAATTATTCCACCAGGCAGGGACTTGCCGGAAACATTGTATATGCGCTTGAACGCGACAGGTCGGGCGTGATCTGGGCCGGGACGAATCATGGGCTGTCCCGTTTCAACGGAACCGAATGGAGAAGCCATACCCGGGCGGACGGTTTGATCGGCGACGATGTCTATGCGGTCGCGCCGGACCCGGATGGGAATGTTTGGATCGCCCAGCGGGGCGGCGTCGTGGAATTAGGGACAAAGTCGGTGGAGGGGAACAAAGACGCAAGGCGATAGACGTAAGGGGGGAAACGCAGAGACGAGTCGATAGTTCCACGATCGTTTCAATTTTCAGGCCTTAGCCTTTACGCCTTACGAGGAGAGGGTATGAGCATTCTGGTTGATCGAAACACAAAGGTGATTGTTCAGGGAATGACCGGAAGGGAAGGATCCTTCCATGCCGCGGCCTGTCGCGAATATGGAACGAAAATCGTGGGCGGTGTCACCCCGGGCAAAGGGAATACGGAGTTTGAAGGGGTCCCGGTCTTCAATACCGTGTTCGAAGCGGTCGAGGCGACGGAACCGGATGTTTCGATGATATTTGTGCCGCCGGCGTTTGCGGCGGACGCGATCATGGAAGCCGCGGATGCGGGCATCGGTCTCATCGTCTGCATTACGGAGGGCATCCCGCTGGCCGACATGATCCGCGCCAAGCGCTTCATCGCAGGGAAACCGGTTCGGGGCATCCCGGATCGGTTGGTCCGGCTCATCGGGCCCAACTGTCCCGGAATCATTACTCCGGATGAATGCAAAATCGGAATCATGCCGGGCTTCATTCATAAAAAAGGAGGGGTGGGCGTGGTCTCGCGCAGCGGCACCCTTACCTATGAAGCGGTCTGGCAGTTGACCGGCCTCGGATTGGGTCAATCCACCTGCGTTGGAATCGGCGGAGATCCGGTCAACGGCACGAATTTCGTGGATGTCCTGGAACTGTTTCAAAAGGACAAGAACACCGAGGTGATCGTGATGATCGGCGAGATCGGCGGAGATGCCGAGGAGCGCGCCGCCGAGTATATCAAGGATGGCGTCACGAAACCCGTGGTCGGATTTATCGCAGGGGTGACGGCTCCACCCGGCCGCCGAATGGGTCATGCCGGCGCGATTATCTCGGGTGGAAAGGGAACCGCGGCCCAGAAGATCGCAACGTTGGAAGCGGCCGGCGTAACCGTCGTCCAGAATCCGGCCGTGATCGGGGAAACCGTGAAAGGTCTTCTTAGAAAAGGAAAGGTCCGCCGGGCGAAAACCGGTCGGCCGAGACGGAAGCCGCGTAAGTAACCTCCATTTGCGAGGACGAAAAACCCGTGGGCCGTACAAGACGCCGGTGGGCTGGCGTGATTTTGGGACTGCTGTTCAGCGGGAACATCGCCTGGGCCGAGAGTGCACCGCTGATGACGGGGAAAGGGCGCCTGGGAGTCGATCTTGAAGGCGAACTCTCCAGCCGGGACATGAAAGTCGACGGTCAAAAAGACCGGGAGCGGGTGACCCGTCAGGCGGTTGAGTTGAGCTACGGTCTGTTGGAACAACTGGATCTCTATGCAAAGGTCGGTCTGGGAAACATCACATTTGAAGAAGCCGACTTGGACAGCAGAATGCGCCCGCTCTCGGGAATCGGCTTTCGGAGCTCGGCTCTTTTCGGGGGTGGATATTTCGCCGGTGTCTCGGCACAGTATCAGTTCGGCAAGGTTTCAACCTTCGATCAAAATAACTCGACGCTCGCGTTGGAGGACCGATGGTCGGAAGCGGACGCCCGTCTATTCATCGGATCCAAAGATCTGATCCGTGATCCCGAACCGGATCTCCGGTTTTACACCGGCGTGAGATTTTCAAGCCGGAACGATAAGCGGACGTCGGAAAACCAACCCGGAAGCAAACTCAAACAGGACTCTTCACTGGGGGGAATTATCGGGATGGACTTTTCCGATCGGAAAATTTTTCGGATCGATACCGAGCTGGGTACCGGCGATTGCAACAACGTCATGATCCGTGTCGGCCTCCTGTTCTAACCGGACGCTTCCAAGGCGATCCATCCATAAACTTCTTGACTGAACTTCGATTCCTGTGTTATAAAGCATACGACACAACGATGTGTTAAGGACAAGGGCGTCTTCTTCGATCTTTGAGAGGGCGCCTTTTTAATTGGGGGGCATTGCATTGAAAAAAATCGAGGCATATATCCGTTCGGAAAAACTGGGTGAAGTGAAGGAAGGTTTGATCCGGATCGGCATCCAGGGCATGACGATCATGGAGGTTCGAGGTTTCGGGCGACAGCGCGGCCATATCGAGGTCTATCAGGGGGCGGAGTATTCCCTCGATTTCGTCCCAAAGATGAAGATCGAGGTTTTTGTGCCGGCCAAGGACGCCCCGCGTGTGGTGGAGGTGCTGATCCACTCGGCCTCGACCGGCCGAACGGGGGATGGAAAAATCTTCGTGCTCCCCGTGGAGGAAGGCGTCCGTATCCGGACCCAGGAGCGCGGCGAGGCCGCTGTTTCCATGTAAACGGCGGAATGGAATGAATACTCAAAGCACCCCCCGCAAAATTGCGGAATTGACGGCTCTCTACGAGATCAGCCGCGCACTGGCTTCATCGCTGGACCTGAAGGAAATTTCCCAGAAGATTCTTGAAATTCTAGCTTCCGTCCTCCATATGCGTCGCGGCACCTTGACCCTGCTCGATCCCGAGACGGGCGAATTGGTGATCGAAACCGCGCATGGACTTACACCGGAGGAGATCGCCCGCGGCCGATTCAAAATCGGTGAAGGAGTGACCGGACGCGTTTTCGAGAAAGGCGAGCCGATGATTGTCCCGGATGTGGGTCGGGAACCGCTCTTTCTGAACCGGACACGTTCTCGCGGCGATCTGACGAAGGAACGGATCGCATTTCTGTGCATGCCCGTAAAGGCCCATGCTGAAACGATCGGGGTCTTGAGCGTGGACCGCCTTTTTAAGGACGAATCGCCCGATTTTGACGATGACATCCGCGTCCTGACCGTGGTGGCGTCGCTGATCGGCCAGGCCGTAAAACTGCAGCAGACCGTTTCGCGAGAAAAACGAGAACTTCTCGAACAGAACATTCAGCTGCAGAGCGAACTGAAAAACCGCTACAGGATCGGCAATATTGTCGGTCAGAGTAAAGTGATGGACGAAGTGTTCCGGTCTGTCCTCCAGGTTTGCAAATCCAAGGCGACTGTGTTGCTACGGGGCGAATCCGGGACCGGAAAGGAATTGATCGCACGGGCGATCCATTATAACAGTCCGAGGGCCGACCGGCCGTTTATCAAGGTCAACTGTGCGGCATTGCCCGAAACCCTGCTTGAGAGCGAGTTGTTCGGACACGAACGCGGGGCGTTTACCGGCGCGACACAGTTGAGGAAGGGACGGTTCGAGTTGGCCGATGGAGGAACGCTGTTTCTGGACGAGATCGGCGACATCCCTCTCCCGACGCAAGTCAAACTCTTACGGGTGCTGCAGGAACAACGATTCGAGCGCGTTGGGGGATCGCAAACCCTATCGGTGGATGTCCGCCTGGTCGCCGCGACCCACCGGAATCTTGAAGCCGCGATCCAGGAGGGCAGCTTCCGCGAGGACCTTTATTACCGGCTGAATGTCGTGCCCATCTTTCTTCCGTCATTGCGCGAGCGGAAGGAGGACATCCCGCTTTTGATCGAATATTTTCTGCTGCGCTGCAACAAAGAGCATCACAAGCAGGTCCGGATCGCGCCGGAGGTTCTCCGCGTCATGATTCAGTATCATTGGCCCGGGAATGTCCGCGAGTTGGAGAACTGCATCGAACGGATGGTGATCATGGCCGAGTCGATGGAAATCACGTTCCAGTCGATGCCTTCCAGCATCGCCACCTATTTTCGGGATGTCCGTGAGGTGACGCGTTCGGCTCCGATGGACCGACCGACGCTTCGCACCACCGTCCAGGATTTGGAGCGCCAACAGATGATCGATGCTCTGAAGAAATGCGGCTGGGTCCAATCCCGAGCGGCCAAGATTCTCGGCATCACTCCACGGCAGATCGGGTACAAAATGAAGAAATATAAAATAGAAGCGGGGTGACCATGATCACGATTGTCTGAGTATTGGACCATGGGTTATCATACCTACCATTTTGTAATCCATTGGTCATTCCCAAAACAAAAACGTAACCTCACCCCTTAAATCCCGTCAGCCCATTTTTTTGTCCCGTTCCGTCAAAACTCATTGACATACAATCGGTTTTTCATGGAATCCTGTTTATTTTTCACTCGTGTGTTGATTGGCATGAGAGTTGCTTTTATCACTAAATCAAAAGGAGGTGCGACGATGATATCTACATCCGAGGCGGTTGAAAGAGCAATTCACTTTGTCCTCCAGGATTCCGCCGATCGACTAAAAGGCGAAGAACTTGTTCGTATTATCGAGTTGGCACATCAGGCCGAAGCGATCGTGCATTTGAGCCACGCGTCTTGGCAGATTTTAATCGGCGTTCCGGAACGAAACTGCCGGCGTCTTGAACAGGAGCTTTCCTCGATGGGATTTGTATGCACGATACCAGAAGGACCCATGAACGAAATATCGACGTTCGTTCTGGGGCATAAACATGATGATGCCGTCCTTTAAGTTGATTCGTGAAGAGATGTTTTTTAATCCACTTACCATGAACGTGATCTTTACGACTTACTCATTGACTCTAAAGTTACTTGAAGCGGAATACCAGGGCTTCCCGTTGATGGCTCGGTATTTGACGGCGGTCTGGGCCTTTACCGGTAGTTCCCTTGGAAAGGCTCTGGGTTATTTGAAGAGTCGGCAGCGCACTGACGTTCTTTAAAACCGAACTCTAATAAGTTCCCGGATCTTTTTGAATTTTATTTGATACTTTGATATTCCTTATCCTAGTTCCATTTATTTATAAAAATTTCGACATCGGACTCGTTTCGTCATGTCAAAACCCAGAAAGGTTTGTCGACCGGCGGGGATGTCGAGATGGAGGTTATATCAAGTGCCTAAAGGGTTGAGAGAAGAAGTGGAAAACCTGGAGAGACGGATGATCTCGGCTGCCTTGGAAAAGACTCATGGAGTTCAAGCTCGTGCGGCCAAGGAACTTAAAATCAGCGAAAGAGTTATTCGCTATAAAATGAAAAAATATCATTTGCAGATAAAGACAAAATTGTCGAACAGAGACATAATTGTCGATCAATTGATTCCCGTAAAAGAAACAGAAGGTTAGTCAATGACAAAAGCTTTTACAATGGAAACCCAAACAAGAATGTCGAAATATATGTCATTCGGTTCCCGGGTTATGATCTTCGAAACAATCGTAATATCAAAGAGTTTTTAAAATAAATGTTTCTTGTGGTGTGATGGCATCTGTCTTGCTTAGTTAAAGACTCAGGAACACCCGTCGGATACGGTGCCGTATCCTACATCTTCCCCTCGGCAACGAAGCCTACCGGGGCATATTATTAAGAACCTAAGACAGTTCGATTCGTTCATTAACCGACTACGAAGGAGGAACCATGAAGCGTCTCAATTTAATATTTTCGCTATCGGTGGCTGTTTTTGTTCTGGGGATAGGCATTCGATTGGCTCACGCCACTCCTTCAACCGAATTCTGGACCCCGGCCATCATGGATGTTCAGCCGTATGGGGTATGGCATCTGGGGATCGACAACTACTTTACCGTTGGGGGAAGCCGTAAAACAGGGAACTTCCCCACGGATGTCGGGTTAACGGTGGGGGTCCTTCCATTCGAGAAAATAAACCTGGAAGTTGGGGCTGACCTTCTGGAACCGATGAACCCTCTTATCTGTGCCGGGGCCTTTGACAACGGGTCTCCAATCAAGACCTGTCCCTCCGGAGCCGATGGCCTGTTGTTTAACTTTAAGTTTGGTATCCCGGAAGGGGCCCTCTTTGCGGGCTCGCCCGGCATTAACGCGGGGATGTTTGATATCGGGACCGTCAAGCAGATAACCAATATGAATATTGGCGATCTGATTATTGGGAAGACGATCCCCGTTCTGGGGCGGGTCCATATCGGCGGTTACCTGGGCGATCCGGGTTCGGCTCTCCTGCATAAGCAGGGAGATCTTGCGAATGATAAACAGACCGGCGGCGTCATGGCGGCGTGGGACCGGGGATTCTGGAACGTGAAGGACGCGGCAGGAAACGAGTACAGCAAGTTCACGGCCTTGGCGGATTATGCGAGCGGACAGAACTTCATTGGCGGGTGGGGTGTTGGCCTGGGGATCAACTGGACCAAGGATATCGATATCCTGACCGGTCCGGTCTTTTTCAACGACAAAACCATCAACGGCAAGTGGAAATGGTCCACCCAACTCGACATCAATTTCTAAAAAATGACAAAAAAGGAGAACCAAGTCATGCGAAATCACAGAATGTTGTTCGGACTCACTGGTGTCCTGCTGCTCCTGGTTGTTTTTGCACTCATCCCCGGGCTTGGCTCGGCCCAGGAAACAGTGCCTCCCTCAACACCGGGAGCAGCAGGCGCCCCCTCTGAAGCGCCGCTGGCCGCGGCGCCCGCAGCGGCGCCTGCGCCGCCGCCTAAAGTCGACTCAGGCGATACAGCATGGGTTCTGACTTCTTCCGCTTTAGTTCTCGCCATGACCGCTCCCGGTCTGGTCCTTTTCTATGGAGGAATGGTGCGTCGAAAGAATGCGCTCGGAACCATGATGCACAGTTTCATTATCCTCTGTCTGATCAGCGTGCAATGGGTCCTGTACGGGTATTCCCTGGCTTTCGGACCGGACAAGGGACATATCATCGGGAGTCTCGCATGGGCAGGCCTTAACGGCGTTGGGTTCGACCCCAATCCGGACTATGGTGCGACCGTACCCCATCAATGTTTCATGATTTTCCAGGCGATGTTCGCCGTGATTACACCGGCGCTGATTGTGGGGTCTTTCGCCGAGCGAATTAAATTCAGCGCCTTTATAGTTTTCATTTTGTTATGGGCCACCTTTATCTATGATCCGCTGGCCCACTGGGTCTGGGGTATCGGGGGCTTCCTGCACAACATGGGAACGCTGGACTTTGCAGGGGGAACGGTGGTGCATATCAGCTCCGGGGTTTCCGGTCTGGTCTGTGCCCTCTACTTCGGTAAGCGCTTGGGGTATGGAAAAGAGGTAATGGCTCCCCATAATATACCCTTAACTTTAATAGGAGCCTCTATGCTGTGGTTCGGCTGGTTCGGGTTCAATGCCGGAAGCGCCATCGCCGCCTCGGGCGGATTGGCCACGAGCGCGTTTGTAGTCACGAATACCGCCACCGCCGCGGCCGCTCTGGGCTGGATGTTTACGGAATGGGCTCATCGCGGAAAGCCGACCGTCTTGGGTGCGGCCAGCGGCGCGGTGGCGGGGCTGGTGGCCATCACGCCGGCTTCGGGATTCGTCGGGCCCATTCCCTCGATCATCATCGGAATCGGGGCAGGCGTTTTCTGTTACTTTGCCGCGGTCATTCTGAAAGGAAAGCTGGGTTATGACGATTCACTCGATGTCTTTGGTGTCCATGGAATCGGCGGAACATGGGGAGCGCTCGCCACGGGCCTTTTCGCTTCCAAAGCCATAAACTCGGGTGGGAACGACGGCCTGTTTTATGGAAACGCCCACCAAATGATTCCGCAGATCATGGGCGTCGCCGCGACCTGGATCCTGGCCATCGTCGGTACCTTTATTATTCTCAAGGTAGTTGATATAATCATGGGCGTCAGGGTCTCGGAGGATGAAGAGCGGATGGGGTTGGATCTCAGTCAGCACAACGAAAACGGTTACGTCCTCTAACATGGATAAAAAAGCATGCATCCGGCTTGCCCGTGCGGATGCCGGATGCGTGGGCGGTCCGGAGGATCATGAAGTGCCTGTGTCCAACGGGTCGACGCTAACTAAAGGAGAAACGCGATGAAAAAAATCGAGGCCATCATCAAGCCCTTCAAACTTGATGAAGTGAAGGAGGCTCTGTCGGAGATCGGTATCCAGGGAATGACCGTTAGCGAAGTGAAGGGGTTCGGTCGTCAAAAAGGCCACAAGGAAACCTACCGTGGGGCGGAGTATACGATCGAATTCGTCCCCAAAATCAAGATCGAGGTGGTGGTTAGCAACGCGGTGGCGGATCGGGCCATCCAATCCATTATGAGCAAGGCCAAGACCGGAACCATCGGCGACGGGAAAATTTTTGTCACCGATCTGTCCCAGGCGGTTCGCATCCGGACCGGCGAGTCGGGAGATTCCGCTTTGTAATCGGTTTGTGATATGATGACCGCGGAGGCTTAAAATGAAATAGACATGCTTAAGAATTCTCTGAAAGAACGCTTCGTTGAAATCCAGAGGCACCATGCCCAAGGTGCGACCGGCGAGCAGGTGATTGCGGCCTTGACGGATCTGACGGACGAAGTGATTGAACGGATCTGCCGGGATGTTTTGGGTGGCGTGCCTGCGCGGGAACGCTGGAAGATTGAAGATGGGTTGGCGATCGCGGCGCTGGGGGGGTACGGGAGGGGAGAGCGGTCTCCTTATTCCGATATCGATATCATGTTCCTCCACCGGTCTTCCATTCGGGGACCGATCCAGCGCATCGCCGGCTCCATCCTGCAAAATCTTTGGGACGTCGGATTTCAGGTGGGACACAGCACGCGAACCGTGAACGACTGCGTGGCGATCGGCAAGGCCGATCTGACGGTTCGCACGTCGTTAATGGAAGCCCGTTTTTTGACGGGGAGCCGGGCACTGTTCGACCAATTCCGGTCGCGATATCGGCGCAAGGTGGTGCACAACCGCCCGACTCTTTTTGTCAAGGCCAAAATCCGGAGTCGGGATATCGAATGCGAACAATACGGCACCACGATTCACCTTCTCGAGCCCCATATCAAGAAAAGTCGGGGCGGATTAAGGGATCTGCATTTGCTCCGATGGGCGGCACAGGCCCGGCATGGAACGTCTTCTCTTGAGCAACTGAAGGAACACGGCATCTTGTCGAAACAGGATTTCCGTACGCTCACGGAGGCCCAAGAGTTTTTGTGGCGTATCCGGAACGAACTTCATTTTTTTTCCGGTCGTTGTCAGGATACCCTCACATTTGACGAGCAGGTCCGCCTGGCGATGAACTGGGGGTACCACGACAACCTTCATCTTTTGGGCGTCGAACAGTTCATGCAAAGATATTATGACCAGACGGGCGCCATAGCGGAGATCACCGGAAGATACCTTGACGGAATGGTGTCCGAAGGCATCTGGGATCGGCTTCGTAACCGATGGTCGCGTCGGCATATCGACCGCCGCTTCCTCCTTTCCGGAGAAGAGATTTCGATCCTTTCCGAATTTCGTTTGGAGGTGCTAAGTCACGGCGATCAGGTATTAACGCTGTTCCGTCTTGCCCAGGAAAATAATGCTCGGTTATCCGCCGAAACCCAGCGCCAACTCACGGACATGATGGGACAGTGGGATCCGACTCATTTTTCCAACCCGGAGTCGTACGGAGCGTTCCTTTCGATATTATCGTCTTCCGGAAAAATTTCCGCGACGCTTCGCGGTCTCCACCGGTTCCGGATCCTCGAGCAAATCCTGCCGGCATTCAAGCGGGTTCGAGGGTTGATGCAGTTCAACCTTTACCATAAATACACAGTGGATGAGCACTGTCTTCGAGCGGTCGAAGAGGCCGAAAGATTCTTGCTTCAGGAAAGTGGAACAGCCCCGTTTTTCCGGGAGGGCCGTCCTCCAGAGGTTCTTTTTCTAGCTCTGCTGCTGCACGATCTCGGAAAGGGTTTGGGCGGTGATCATTCGCAAATCGGCGCGTCGCTTGCCTTGGAAACCGGGACACGGCTGGGGTTTGATCCTGCCGCAACGGAGCAACTCGTTTTTCTGGTGGGTCAGCATCTATTAATGACGCATGTGGCTTTTCGCCGGGATTTGGCCGATGATCATGTGCTTTTGCAGTTTGCAAAAACGGTCGGAACGCCGGAGACCCTCCGGATGTTTTACGTTTTAACGATGGCCGACGTTACGGCGGTCGGACCCGGTACCCTGACCGCCTGGAAAAAGGATCTGCTCTCCGAACTCTTTACAAAAACGTTGGAGATTTTGACCGGAGAAGCCACGCCGGTCGCCGAAGAAGAAAAAATCAAACAGATCCGGCAGACCCTTCAACTCCGGCTCCGGAACCTTTATGAACCCGACTGGCTGGAGAGCCAATTGGCGTCTATGACGTCGCGGTATCTCATCGCGACACCTCCGGATCGCATTGCGTTGGACCTCGATCGGGTTTATAAACTTCAACCGCAGAGCGTCGCGGTTTTCGCCGAAAATAATTTTGAGCGAAATTTGACCGAGTACAGCGTTTACACGTTCAACCACATCACGCCGGGTATTTTCTACAAGATCACGTCCGTTCTCGCCGCCAAGGGTGTCCAAATCCTTGGCGCGACGATCACCACGTGGTCGAACAATGTCGTTGTGGACACTTTTCAAGTTCAGGATCCGGATTTTCCAGGTCCGGCCGCTCCCGATCGTCTTCGGGAGCTCCAAGATGAGATCACCCTTGTGCTCCTTGGCGAAAAACAGCCGGAACAACCCGCGAACATCGTAACCCGAATCCGCTCGAACTCGCAGGTTTTTCCGGTGATCGCCCCGGTTCAGATTGCGGTGGATAACGGCTCATCCGAAAAATACACCGTCATCGAAGTATTCGCTCCGGATCGAACGGGCTTGCTGTCCGTGATTGCCCAATCTCTTTTTGTTCTCGGCCTGTCCATTCAGACGGCCAAAGTGGCAACGCATCTGGACCAGATCGTGGACGTGTTTCACGTGGCGGACCAGACTGGACAAAAGATAGTGGATCCTGATAGAATCCGGCATCTTAAAGAAACTTTGTCGCAGAGCATTGAACGGTTTTTGGAAACCTCTCGGGTTCAATGACGATCCCGAGGAAAGGGTAATGGTAAACAACGGTCCCTTGGGGTTGACGACGACCCTGAAGCGATTGGATTAGGAGCCAGAATAATATAATCGAAGGAGGTTTTCATGAACGTCAAAGAAGTATTAGAATTCGCCAAAAAAAATCGCATCGAAGCGGTGGATTTAAAGTTTGTGGATTTTCCCGGAACGTGGCAGCATTTTACCATCCCGGTGGAGGAAATGACGGAGGCCCTTTTTAAAGAGGGGTCCGGTTTTGACGGCTCGTCCATCCGGGGCTGGCAGGCCATCAACAACAGCGATATGCTGGTCATTCCGGATCCGAATACGGCGATGATCGATCCGTTCTGTCAGACGCCGACCCTGAGTATGGTCTGCGATATTCTGGATCCGATTACGCAAGAGTCCTATAGTCGTGATCCTCGATATATTGCCAAGAAAGCCGAGGCCTATCTTTTGAAAAGCAAACTCGGGGACGTGGCCTACTTTGGTCCGGAAGCGGAATTCTTTATCTTCGATGGCGCCCGTTTTGATCAGAACACGCACAGCGGGTACTACTTTATCGAATCGGAAGAAGGCGTTTGGAACGCCGGAAAAGACGGAGTCAATTTGGGATATAAACCCCGCCATAAAGAAGGATATTTCCCGGTTCCTCCCACGGACAGTCAGCAGGACATCCGGACGGAAATGATCGTCGAGATGAAGAAGGCCGGGGTTCAGGTCGAAAAGCAGCATCACGAGGTGGCCACGGCCGGACAGGCCGAGATCGATATCCGGTATGATTCCCTCGTCCGAATGGCGGACAAGATGCTGTTGTACAAATATATCGTCAAAAACGTAGCCAAGCGACACGGGAAGACAGTGACCTTCATGCCGAAGCCGCTTTTTGGGGACAACGGCACGGGAATGCATACGCATCAATCCATCTGGAAAGATGGAAAACCCCTTTTCGCGGGCAAAGAATATGCCGGGCTGAGCAAAACATGTCTGCATTACATCGGCGGGATACTAAAGCACGCTCCCGCGATCGCGGCCTTCACCAATCCGACCACGAATTCCTATAAGCGTCTCACACCGGGATTTGAGGCTCCGGTATTTCTCGCGTATTCCAGCCGGAACCGTTCGGCCTCCGTACGAATCCCGATGTATTCCGCCAATCCAAAGGCTAAACGGATCGAGGTCCGTTTCCCGGATCCCTCCTGCAACCCCTATCTTGCATTTGCGGTGATGTTGATGGCGGGCATCGATGGCATCGAAAACAAAATCGATCCAGGCCTTCCGATGGATAAAGACCTCTATGACCTGGAGCCCGAGGAGGCCGCCAAAATCCCGACCATGCCGGGCAGCCTGGATGACGCCTTGAGGAATCTGGAAAAGGATCATGCCTTTCTCCTGAAGGGCGGTGTCTTCTCGAAAGACGTTATTGAGACATGGGTTCAGTACAAACGGGAAAAGGAAGTCGATACAATGAGATTAAGACCTCATCCCTACGAGTTTTTCCTTTACTACGACGTTTAACACAGTCGCTTGAGGAAGATAGGACTCGGCATTTACCCAACTTGGCCGCTCACGGGAAAAATCCCCTGGAAGTAAGACCGTTCCAGGGGATTTTTTGTTTGACAAAACGCCTTTTATCTTATATAGTTATAAAGTCATTGGGAAAATTTTCCACAACAGATTGGAATAACGTTCGAGGCGGTCTTCAAAAAAACATGAGTTCCGATTTCAAGTTTCATCCGATTGATTCGGCGATACACGATATTAAACAGGGTCGAATGGTGATCCTTGTAGATGATGAGGATCGCGAAAACGAGGGCGATCTAGTCATGGCCGCCGAGATGGTCAGTCCGGATGCGATCAATTTCATGGCCAAATACGGCCGTGGGTTGATCTGTTTGACCCTTACCCCGGAACGGGCGGACGAATTGCAACTTCCTGCCATGGTTACTGAGAATACAGCTACCTTCGGAACGGCCTTTACGGTTTCGATCGATGCGAGAGAAGGGGTCACCACGGGAATCTCGGCCGCGGATCGGTCGAAAACAATCCTGGCCGCGATTCATCCCAAGACGAAGCCTTCGGATTTGGCACGACCGGGTCACATTTTCCCGCTCAAAGCCCAAAAAGGAGGCGTTCTGAAGCGGGCGGGACAGACGGAAGGCTCCGTTGATTTGGCCCGATTGGCCGATCTTTATCCGGCCGGGGTGCTGTGCGAGATTATGAACGAGGACGGAACGATGTCACGGGTCCCCCAACTCATGGAGTTTGCACGGCACTATGATCTGAAGATAATCACGGTCAAGGATCTGATCCAATATCGGATGCAGCGGGAATCCCTTGTTCGAAGGGTCAGCGAGGCCATGCTTCCCTCCCGTTATGGGGAGTTCAAGCTCGTCGCTTACGAAAACGAACTTGACCAAGGCATCCATATCGCTCTGCTCAAAGGGACGATCGACACGGAGGAACCGGTGCTGGTTCGTGTCCACTCGGGTTGTCTGACCGGAGATGTTTTCGGATCCAATCGGTGTGATTGCGGCGAGCAGCTTCATCGGGCGCTGAGGATGATCGAACAGGCTGGCCGAGGAGTGCTCCTTTACCTCAATCAGGAAGGACGCGGGATCGGTCTCCTCAACAAGATTAAGGCGTACGGTCTGCAGGACCAAGGGATGGATACGGTTCAAGCCAATTTGGAACTCGGCTTTAAACCCGATCTTCGAGATTATGGAATCGGAGCGCAAATCCTTGTCAATCTTGGATTGAGCAAGATTCGTCTCATGACAAACAACCCCCGGAAAATTGTCGGGGTCGATGGCTACGGACTCAACGTGGTCGAACGGGTGCCCATCGAGATGGCCCCGCATGATCGGAATGTGCGATATCTGAGAACCAAGAAACAGAAACTGGGCCATCTCTTGGACAAGGTGTAATATACCCGCCGTTGGCGATTGGGTCGGATGATGGTCAAAATCCATGAAGGTCGCCTCAAAGGTGATCGTCATCGCTTCGGAATTGTTGTCAGTAAATTTAACCCCGAAGTAACCGCAAAGCTTTTGGAAGGCGCGTTAAGAAACTTGCGCAAGCGCGGTGTCAGGGAAGAAGACATCGAGATCGCCAAGGTTCCGGGCGCTTTTGAGATCCCGTTGACGGCAAAACGGTTGGCTCATTCCCGAGCTTTCCATGCCGTCATTTGCCTAGGCGCGGTCATCCGCGGAGAGACCGCCCATTTTGAATACATCAGTCGGGCCGTGAGCCAGGGCTTGTTGCAGGTGATGCTGGAAACGGGCATTCCGATTAGTTTCGGCGTATTGACCACCGATACGGAGAAACAGGCCATGCAACGGGCCGATCCCAAACGACTCGACCGCGGGGGGGACGCAGCCGAGACGGCACTTGAGATGGTGGGGCTCCTTAAGGATTTAAAATAGAGCGGGCCGATTGATCCGGTAGGTTCTTTGAGATTCGCATGGGTTATCGAAGGAAATCAAGAGAGCTGGCCCTCCAGATGCTTTTTCAGCTGGATGTGAATAAAGACGGCCCGGATTGGCGGAAACAATTCTGGGATCTCCATCCCGCACCGATGGAAACCAAAACCTTTGCGGACCATTTGGTGAAAGGCGTTCTCGATCATCAGCCCGACATCGACCGGTTAATTCAAAAGCACACGCTGCATTGGGCCCTCAACCGGATGTCGATCGTCGACCGGAACATCCTTCGGTGCGCCATCTTCGAGTTGTTGATGTTGTCGGATATTCCAATCAAGGTAACGATCAACGAAGCGATTGAGATTGCGAAACGGTATTCGGATGAGGAATCGAGCGCATTCGTGAATGGGATTCTGGATCATATCGTCAAGGAGGAGTCGCTCGCAAAAAAGGGGGTCTGACACTCCCGCGAACAACGCCCATGTCGCCGATCAAGGTCCTTGCCCAAAAAGTCACCAAGGTCAATGCCGAGATGCTTGTGGCGGGATTCTTTCAAGACGACCGTCCTTTGACCGGTCTTGCCGCCGAATTGGACTGGATCTACAATGGAATCCTTTCTCGCTTGATCCTTCGCGACCGGATCCGCGGTGGTTTAAAAGAGACGACGCTGTTGGCCGCGCAGCGAAAGTTGCACGCCCACAAGGTTCTCATCATCGGATTAGGGAAGAGAAAGGAATTGACACAGAAGGTTCTTCACGATATTTGCTCACACATCGGGCGGACCCTCTCTCAACTTCATATCAAAGACTGTGCCATAGAATTGTTCGGCCAAACCGGCCGAGCCTTGGAAGATGCCAAGGCCCTGGAGGTGATTTTGGAAAGCCTTCGTGCGGATCCGGACCGCCCCTTGGAAATGTCCCTTCTCGTTTCCGATGAAGAGAAAGCCCAACGGGTTCGTCAACACGTCTTCGACCTGATAGGAAGCGCATGATCGATCGGTATACATTGCCCCGGATGAAAGCCATTTGGGAGACCCGGCATAAACTGGAAACATGGCTGCGGATCGAACTCCTGGCTTGTGAGGGCCTGGCCCAATGCGGAGAAGTTCCCAGGGAGGTCGTCTCGGTCATTCGTCAAAGAGCCAAAGTGGATCCAAAACGCATGGAGGAGATCGAGCAGGTCGTCAAACACGACGTCATTGCTTTTTTAACCATGCTGGCTGAACAAGTCGGACCGGAATCCCGCTTTATTCATTTGGGCCTTACGTCGTCGGATATCCTGGACACCTCCATGGCTGTTTTCATGCAGGAAGCGGCGGATCTGATCGTTGAGGATCTGGAGCGGTTACGGGATGTATTGCAACGTAGAGCCATGGAATTTAAATCAACCGTCATGGTGGGCCGGTCTCACGGTGTGCACGGTGAACCGATCACCTTCGGTTTGAAGCTCGCGCTTTGGTACGCCGAAATCCAGCGTCAACTGGAGCGGATGTCGCAGGCCAAAGAATTGACCCGCTATGGAAAATTGTCGGGTGCAATGGGAACCTATGCCCACATCCACCCCTCCGTCGAAGAGTTTGTTTGCCAGGGCTGCGGATTAAAACCGGATCCGATCTCCAATCAAATCATTCAACGGGACCGCCATGCCCACTACCTATCGACCCTGGCCCTCGTGGCCAGCAGCGTGGATAAATTTGCCACGGAGATTCGTCATCTTCAACGGACCGAAGTTCTAGAGGTGGAAGAATTTTTTTCAGAAGGGCAAAAGGGCTCTTCGGCCATGCCGCACAAGCGGAACCCGATCGGGGCCGAAAATCTGTCTGGATTGGCCCGTATTGTTCGATCAAATGCCCAGGCCGCCATGGAAAATGTGGCCTTATGGCACGAACGGGATATCAGCCATTCATCGGTTGAACGGGTCATCATTCCGGACAGCACGATCTTGGTCGATTATCTTCTGAACCGATTGACGGAAATCATCGATACGTTGTTGGTGTATCCTGAAAATATGAAGGCCAACTTGGAACGGACGGGGGGCCTGATCTATTCTCAGCGGATTCTTTTGGAACTGGCCAAGCACGGCGCTGGGCGGGAAGAGGCCTATGAAGCGGTGCAACGATCGGCCATGGCCGCTTGGCGGGGAGAAGGTCGCTTTAGGGATATGATTAAGGCGGATCGTTTTGTTCAAAAGTATTTGAAGGCGCAGGAGATCGACGATTGTTTTGAACCGGCCTATTACCTGCGGCATATTGATCTGATTTATAAACGGGTGTTCTCTTCATGAAGGCCAGAATTTACGTCACCTTAAAGAACGGTATCTTGGATCCTCAAGGGAAAACGATTCAACAATCGCTCCACCATCTGGGGTATACGGGTGTCAAAGATGTTCGGCTCGGGAAATATATCGAAATGGAGCTGTCGTCCATGCCTCTTGAGGATGCCAAACGGCAGGTCGCCGAGATGTGTCGAAAATTATTAGCCAATACCGTGATCGAAGACTTTCGTTTTGATGTCGAGGGATAACGGCGCATGAGCCTTGAAGGACGATTAGAAGATCTGGGATTGAGCGATATCTTTCAGATAATCAGCTTGAGCAAGCGGTCGGGCGTGCTGAACCTGATTCGAAAAGAGGGAACGGGACGGCTGGTGTTTAATCAAGGCCAGGTTATCTATGCCACCTCGGATACCCGCAGCCGACTCGGTTATACGCTCGTCAAAAAAAGCCTCGTCACCAATGATGACCTTGAATATGCTCTGCGGATTCAGAAGGGCCGCGGCTCCATGAAACCGATCGGGACCCTTCTGATGGAGATGGGGGCCATCGATCAGGAAACTCTTGAACGAGAAATCCGTGAGCATATTATTTTGATCGTCAAAGATCTGCTGAGTTGGAATACCGGATCGTTTCATTTTGAACTCGGGCCGGCGACGGATGAAGAAGTCGTTCTCCGGAAGGGGCTGAACACCGAATTCCTGTTATTAGAAGGCGCCCGGCTCCAGGATGAAGAACAGAAGCCAATGGCGGAGCCGGCGCCACCCAAATCGGCCGCGGCGGCTCCTGCAAAGAATGTCCCCGACGATCTCGAGAAGACGCAAGTCGTCCCGTCTGTACGACCTTCCGAGAGCATTTCCTCCCGTCCCTCGATCGATGCGACGCCCTCATCAAAACCATCCACAACCCCTTTACCTAAAGCGGAGCCGCCGGAAGAAATTATATCCGCGACTCTTTCCGGAATGGCTTCGGGGCCGGCAGCGCAACGCAAAGATCTAACACTCCTCACCTCCATGA
>DATIYJ010000015.1 GCA_035517655.1 Nitrospiria bacterium
AGCATATCGTGGACAAGGCGATCGAGGCGATGAAAAATCCCCGGAACCATCGCTACTCCGCTTCGCGCGGCATCACAAAGCTTCGCGTCGCGATCGCGGATTGGTACCGTCGGAATTTTCAGGTCGAGATCGATCCCGAGACGGAGGCGATCGTGACGATCGGCTCCAAGGAGGGCATCGCCCATCTGGCCCTCGCCACGCTCGGTCCCGGAGACGCGGTGCTTTGCCCCAGCCCGACCTATCCGATTCATACCTACAGCGTCATCATCGCGGGAGCGGAGGTCCGGAGCGTTCCGCTCCGGGAAGACAACGACTTTTTTGAGGACCTGAAGGCGGCCTACCGGACCGCCCTCCCGAGGCCGAAGATGTTGATCGTGAATTTTCCGCACAATCCGACGACACGCGTCGTGGACACGGGCTTTTTCAAAAAGCTGGTCGACTTCGCCACGGAGCACCGCCTGATCGTGGTGCACGACCTGGCCTATGCCGATCTGGTCTTCGACGGGTACCGGGCCCCCAGCTTTCTCCAGGTGCCGGGGGCGAAGGAGATCGGGGTCGAGTTTTTCACCCTGTCCAAGAGTTACAATATGCCGGGGTGGCGTATCGGGTTCTGCGTCGGGAACCGGGAGATCATCAAGGCCCTGATGCAGATCAAAAGTTATCTCGATTACGGCATTTTCCAGCCGCTCCAGATCGCGAGCATCATCGCGCTGAACGGGCCGCAGGACTGCGTCCGGGAGGCGGTCGCGATGTACCGGAGCCGGCGGAACACGCTGGTGAGCGGCCTGAACCGGATCGGCTGGAAGGTGGAAAAGCCTCTGGCGACGATGTTCGTCTGGGCCCGGATCCCCGAGCCGTTCCGCGACATGGGCTCTCTGGAATTCACCAAGATGCTTTTGAACGAGGCCAAGGTGGCGGTCTCGCCGGGGATCGGGTTCGGCGAGTACGGCGACGACCATGTCCGCTTTGCGTTGGTCGAAAACGAGCACCGGACGCGTCAGGCGATCCATGGAATCAAGAACGTTTTAAAAAAAGGGTAGGGGCAGGTCCCTGTGCCTGCCCGGATGATCAACGTCATGCATCCTAAAAAACAAAAGATCGGCGTGGGGATCATCGGGTTCGGGACCGTCGGAACCGGCGTGGTCAAGATCCTGACGGACCGGGCGGAGGACATCCGTCGGCGGCTCGGCGTTCCGCTGGAGCTGGTCCGGATCGCGGACCTGGACTGGAAGCGGGACCGCGGCGTCGAGGTGAAGCCGGGTCTCCGGACCTCGAAGGCGGACGAGGTGATCGACGATCCGGCGGTGGATATCGTCGTGGAGCTGGTCGGCGGCTACGAACCGGCGCGCACCTTCATCCTCCGGGCGTTCGAGAAGGGGAAGTGCGTCGTGACGGCGAACAAGGCGTTGCTCGCCGTGCACGGCGAGGAACTCTACCGCGCCGCGCAGAAGGCCGGCGTGGATCTGGGCTTCGAGGCCAGCGTGGGGGGCGGGATTCCGATCATCCGCGCGATGAAGGAGGGGCTGGCCGCGAACCGGATCCTGTCCATTTACGGCATCATCAACGGCACGGCCAACTATATTTTAAGCAAGATGACCGAGGAGCAGCAGCCCTTCGCCGAGGTGCTGGCCGAGGCCCAACGCATGGGTTACGCCGAGTCCGACCCCCGCTTTGACATCGAAGGGACCGACTCCGCCCACAAACTGGCGATCCTGGTGACGCTGGCGTTCGGCACGCCGGTCGATATCAAATCGATCTACACCGAGGGGATCACCGGCGTCACGCCGACCGACATCGCCTACGCCAAGGAGTTCGGCTACCGGATCAAGTTGCTGGCGATCGCCAAAGCGAGCGACCACCAGATCGAAGTCCGGGTCCATCCCACCATGGTTCCGGAGGACTACCTGATCGCGACGGTGAACGGCATTTACAACGCGATCTACGTCGTGGGGGACGCCGTGGGGAATACGCTCTTCTACGGGCAGGGGGCCGGAGCGATGCCGACCGGCAGCGCCGTCGTGAGCGATCTGATGGAGGCCGGCCGGAATCTGCTGTACGATTCGGTCGGGTGCGTCCCGCCGACCGGCTTCGATCCCGACCGGAGGGAGGCGCTCCGGATCAAGCCGATGGAGGAGATCCGGAGCTTCTATTACCTGCGTTTCATGGCGATGGACAAGCCCGGCGTGCTTTCGCGGATCTCCGGCGCCCTGGGGAAATACAACATCAGTATTTCCTCCATGATCCAAAAGGGGCGGAAAGTCGACGAGGCCGTTCCGGTGGTGATGATGACCCACAAGGCCGTGGAGCGGGACGTTCAGCGGGCCCTGGCCGAGATCCGGCTGTTTCCCGACGTCAGCGATCGAACGGTCCTGATCCGCGTCGAGGGAGAAGAGGAAGCGTGAGCATGTGGACGGGCATCATCGAGGCCTACCGGCCGTTTCTTCCGGTGACGGACCGGACGCCGGTCGTGACCTTGCACGAGGGCAACACGCCGTTGATCCGCGCGAAGAACCTGACCGCCGCGATCCGTCCGGACATCGAACTGTATCTCAAATACGAGGGAGCCAACCCGACGGGATCGTTCAAGGACCGCGGCATGACGCTCGCGATCTCCAAGGCGATCGAAGGCGGATCCTCGGCCGTGATCTGCGCCTCGACCGGGAACACCTCCGCTTCGGCGGCCGCGTACGGCGCGCGGGCCGGGATCAAGGTCTACGTCCTGATCCCCGAGGGAAAAATCGCGTCGGGCAAGCTCGCCCAGGCGATGATCCACCGCGCGGTCGTGATCCAGGTCGACGGAAATTTCGACGAGGCCCTGACGATCGTCAAAGAGGTCTCGGAGAAGTACCGCCTCACGCTGGTCAACTCGATCAATCCGTACCGGCTGGAAGGCCAGAAGACGGCCGCGTTTGAAGTCTGCGATCAGTTGGAAGGCCCTCCGGCGTTTCATTTTCTTCCGGTCGGCAACGCCGGAAACATCACGGCCTACTGGATGGGATACAAGGAATACCGCGGGCACCGGCGGATCGACTCGCTACCCCGGATGATGGGATTCCAGGCGGCGGGCGCGGCGCCGATCGTGCTGGGCCACATCGTCGAGAAACCCCGGACGATCGCCACGGCCATCCGGATCGGAAATCCGGCCAGCTGGAAGAGCGCGGAGGCCGCGGCCGCCGAGTCCCGTGGGGAGATCAATCTGGTGACGGACGAGGAGATCGTGGAGGCCTACCGGATGATCGCCGGGTTGGAGGGAGTCTTCTGCGAGCCGGCCTCGGCGGCCTCGGTGGCCGGCGTGATCAAGCTGAACCGGCAGGGCCTGTTCAAGAAGGGCGACCGCGTCGTCTGCACGCTCACCGGCCACGGGCTGAAGGATGTCGAGACGGCGATGAACGTTTCCCAGAAGCCGATCACGATCAAGGCCCGGCTTGAAGACGTGGTGAAGGTGTTGGGATACTGAAAGAAAGATGGCACTGATTGTTCAAAAATACGGCGGGACGTCCGTCGGCAATGTCGAGCGCATTCGGAACGTGGCGGAGCGCGTGGCCAGGGTCAAGGCGGCCGGGAACGACGTGGTCGTGGTCGTCTCGGCGATGGCCGGCGAGACGGATCGCTTGCTGAAGCTCGCCGGTCAGGTCTCCTCCCGTCCGGAAGAGCGGGAGGTGGATCTCCTGTTGTCTTCCGGCGAGCGGGTGACGAGCGCGCTGCTGGCGCTGACGCTCCAGGAAAAAGGGTTCAAGGCGCAGGCCTTCACCGGCCGCCAGGTCGGGATCATCACGGACAGCACGCATACGAAGGCCAAGATCGAGCGGATCTCGGCCGACCGCGTGCGGGAGGCGATCGGCGAGGGCATCATTCCGGTGATCGCGGGTTTCCAGGGAATCAATCAGAAATCGGACGTGACGACGCTGGGGCGCGGCGGATCGGACCTGACGGCCGTCGCGCTGGCCGCGGCCCTGAAGGCCGAGCGCTGCGACATCTACACCGACGTGGACGGCGTGTACACGACCGATCCCCACGTCGTTCCGGGCGCGCGCCGGCTAGAGAAGATCTCGTACGAGGAGATGCTGGAAATGGCCAGCCTCGGCGCGAAGGTCCTTCAGGCCCGTTCGGTCGAATTCGCGGCCAAATACCATGTGCCGGTGCGGGTGCTGTCCAGTTTCAACGACGGGGAGGGGACGCTGGTGACGAAGGAGGACCGGGATATGGAACAGGTGGTGGTGTCGGGCGTGACCTATGACAAGAACCAGGCGAAGATCACGATCACGGGCGTGCCCGACCAGCCCGGCATCGCGGCGCGGCTGTTCGGCGTCATCGCCGAGGCCGGCGTCAACGTGGACATGATTCTACAGAACGTCAGCCAGGAAGGCCTGACCGACATCTCCTTTACCGTCCCGAAGGGGGACGCCCGGAAGGCCGTCGAGATCGCGGGCAAGATCGCCCGCGAGATCGGGGCCCGCGACGTGCAATTGAAGGAGGACATGGCGAAGGTTTCGATCGTCGGCGTCGGCATGCGGACCCATTCCGGGGTGGCGGCCCAGATGTTCGCCGCCCTGTCCAAGGAGGGGATCAACATCATGATGATCTCGACCAGCGAGATCAAGATCTCCTGCGTGATCGACGGGAAATATACCGAGCTGGCCGTGCGGGCGCTGCACGACGCCTTTGAACTCGGAAAATAGGAAGGCGGACCCTCATGCATTTCGTCGAGATCTACGACACCACGTTGCGGGACGGCGCCCAGTCCGAGGATGTCTCGTTTTCGGTCGAGGATAAACTCCGGATCGCCGAGAAACTGGACGGCCTGGGCCTGCAGTACATCGAGGGCGGCTGGCCCGGATCCAACCCCAAGGACATCGAGTTCTTCAAAAAAGTCCGGCACCTTCCGCTGAAGACCGCGACGATCGCGGCCTTCGGGGCGACCCGGAAGGCCGGCCACCCGGTGGCCAAGGACCCCAACATCCGGGCCCTTTTGGACTCCGGCGCCGGGCTGATCACGCTGTTCGGAAAAAGCTGGGACCTGCATGTGACGGACGCCCTGGGCATCTCGCTCAAGAAGAACCTGGAACTGATCTCCGACTCGATCCGCTACCTTCGATCCAAGCGGAAAAAGGTCTACTACGACGCCGAGCATTTCTTCGACGGATACAAGGCCAACCCGGACTACGCCTTGAAAACGCTGAACGAGGCCGTGCAGGCGGGGGCGGATTGCGTCATTCTGTGCGACACCAACGGCGGGACGATGCCCTGGGAGGTGAGGGACATCTTCTCGACCGTGATGCAGGAGGTCCGGATTCCCTTGGGCATTCATGCCCACAACGATTCGGAGATGGCCGTCGCCAATTCCATCATCGCGGTGGAACTGGGGGCGGTGCAGGTCCAGGGGACGATTAACGGGTTCGGCGAGCGGTGCGGGAACGCCAACCTCTGCTCGATCCTGCCCAACCTCAAGCTCAAAATGAAGGTCGACTGCATCTCGGACGAACAGCTCGGACGCCTCAAGGAGGTTTCCCGGTTTGTGACCGAAATCGCGAACCTGTCGCCGGACAAGCACCAACCGTACGTCGGCGACAGCGCCTTCGCGCACAAGGGCGGGGTGCATGTTCACGCCGTCAGGAAGAATCCGCTGACCTACGAGCACGTCCGGCCGGAGTTCGTGGGAAACCGCCAGCGCGTGTTGGTCTCGGACTACGCCGGGCGGAGCGTCCTTCAAGGCAAGGCGGACGAGTTCCGGATCCGTTTGAAGAAGAGCGGTCCGAAGTTGAAGCATTTGCTGGAGACGCTGAAGGAACTCGAGAGTCAGGGATTTCAATTCGAGGGGGCCGAGGGGTCGTTCGAGTTGCTCATGCGGAAGGCCGAGGGAACGCACCAGCGGTTTTTCGACCTGATCGGTTTCCGCGTCATCATCGAAAAACGACGGGAGCGGGAGGATCCGGTCTCGGAGGCCACCATCCTGGTGAAGGTCGGCGACCACGTCGAGCATACCGCGGCGGTAGGCAACGGGCCCGTCAACGCGCTGGACCACGCCCTTCGCAAGGCGCTGGAGAAGTTTTATCCGCAGTTGAAAGAGATGAAGCTGCTGGATTACAAGGTGCGGGTCCTGGCGGCCAACCGGGGAACGGCGGCGCGCGTCCGCGTCCTGATCGAGTCGGGAGACCGGACCGGAAAATGGAGCACGGTCGGCGTCTCGGAAAATATCATCGAGGCGAGCTGGCAGGCCCTGGTCGACAGCATCGAGTACAAACTCCTTCAGGATCGAAGGAAGAAGCGGTAGCCGATGAGCGGGGATTCCATGCCAACGTTTTTTTTCGGCCGGGGCCGTCTTCGAGGCGCGCTCGGCCTCGCGCTCGTCGTCGGCGTTTTTTCGGGAGCGTTCGCGGCCTGCGAACGGGCCGACGCGCCGCGGCCGGGGCGGGCGTCCGGCCCGGGTCCCGCGGCGACCAGCGCGTACCGTCCGACGGAAGAAAACCCGGCGCCTCCGTCGGCGGAGGTGTTGATTCCCCGCACCCGGTTTGCCCAGATCGCGAAAGCGGCGGCGCCGATGGTCGTCCATCTGAAAACGGTTCAGGAACTCCGGGACGAATGGCCCCTTTTCCATCGAAAGTCCGATCACGCATTTTTTGAGCGATTTTTCAAAGACCTCCTGGGGCTGTCGAAAAAGGCGGTGACGAAGCAGGAGGGGGTGGGTTCCGGCTTTATCGTGAACCCGGCCGGATTTGTCCTGACCAATTTTCACGTCGTCAGGCACGCGGATGAGATCCGCGCCGTTCTGTCGGACGGGCGGGAAATGCGCGCCTACGTGGTCGGTGAAGATCCGCGCACGGACCTGGCGCTTCTTCGGCTCGAAGGCGAAGGCCCTTTTCCCGCGGCCGATTTGGGGGATTCCGACCGGCTGGAGTCCGGCGAGTGGGCGATGGCCGCGGGCAGCCCCCTGGGCCTGTCCCAGACCTTTACCGTCGGCGTGGTCAGCGCCACCGGGCGGTCGCATCTCGGCATCACCTCCCGGGAAAATTTTATCCAGACGGACGCGTCGATCAATTACGGGAACAGCGGCGGGCCCCTCTTGAACATCAACGGTGAGGTGGTCGGCATCAATACGGCGATCATGCCCACGGGACACGGGATCGGTTTTGCCATCCCGGTCAACATGGCCCGCGGGTTCGTCGACGAGGTGTTGAGGGATCAGCCGGTTCGCGCGGCCTGGCTCGGGATCGAGGCGAGGGCTCCGTTCGCCGGACAAGCGGACGGGAACGGCGTCGTCTTGCAATCCGTGCAGTGGGGCAGCCCCGCCTGGCGATCCGGACTTCGACCGTCCGATCGCATCCTCCGGGTGGACGATACCGATCTAGAGGGCGCGGCGCAGTTTAAGCGGATGATCGCCGACGGGGGAGTGGGGGTCGAACGGACGCTGACGGTCGAGCGCGACGGCGCACCCGAAACAATCCGGGTCCGATCCGAGGCGCAACCGTCGCGCGTTTTCCCTTGACATTCTTTCTAACCTGTTGTATTTTATGTTCAATTTTTTTATGCCTCCCAATTCCAGCGGGGGAAGGACGAAGGCGGCCCAATCGGCGGTATTGATCCCGAATCGTTTCGATGCATGATCACCGGGCGTTCGTCGTGAACGCCGGTCTTGAGGTTGAAGAGAAGGAGGGGTGGAATGAGAAAAGCCGACATTGCCAATGAGGTTTACGAGCGGGTCGGGATTTCGAAAAAAGAGGCGGCCGAGATCATTGAAACCGTATTAAACACGATCAAGAGCGTTCTTCAAAAAGGAGAAACGGTCAAGATCGCCGGCTTCGGCAACTTTGTCGTTCGAAGCAAACGGGCGCGAAAAGGTCGAAACCCCAAAACGGGCCAGGAGATCGGGATCACGCCCCGGCGCGTGGTGACGTTCCGTCCCAGCCAGGTGTTCAAGAAATTTGTGAACAAGTCGTAGGTGGCCCTTGAAAAAGAAAATCGGTCTTGAAACGGAAGAGGGGAATCCTTCCGGCGCGCGACCGGACCCGGATCCCCGTTCGGCCCCGCCGCCGGGCTCCAACGGTCACGAGCGGCTGTTTTACAAGATCAGCGAAGTCAGCGACATCACCGGCCTGGAAGCCTATATCTTGCGGTATTGGGAATCCGAGTTCCCGATTCTCCGTCCCCAGAAAAGCCGCGGCCGTCAACGGATCTACCAGAAAAAAGATATCGAAACGATTCTGAAAATCAAGCAGATGCTCTATGAAAAAGGCTTTACCATTGCCGGAGCACGGAAAGTGCTGGCGGCGAGGAACGGTGATCCCTCCGAAACCGCGGCCCGACCGATATCCAAGGAGTTTGTCTACCGCCTCCGGGGTGAGTTGGCCGAAATCTTGCGGATTCTCTCCTCGCACGACAACCAGAGCGCTTGATCCCTGTTTTTGCGGAACGACACCCCGCCTTTCCGTCGTCCGGATCCTTGCGCGCTTTCGAATCCGCATAGCGAGCGCAGTCCCCGCCTGGGAGGGCGGGTCCGCGAGCGAATTAAAAATAAGATCTTTTCCACCCGGATCGAACCTGCCCGCCGGCAGGCGGGGAATCCCCGGCCGGAAGGTCGGGGTTCTTCAAACGAACACGGGGCGTAGCGCAGCCTGGTAGCGTACTCGCTTGGGGTGCGAGTGGTCGGCGGTTCAAATCCGCCCGCCCCGATACATATTGTAAAATCGCTGAGGCCGGTGCGGGGGATTTGCTCCCGAGCGGAAGGCGCTGGCGCGCGATATTTTGATTCCGCGCCTTCGGCGCGGTGCGTGTTCAAATCCGCCCGCCCGAAAATTTTCCGCAGGAAAATTTTCCCCTATTTACTATTTACAATTTTCCTTTGCTGCGGAAAATTTTAGTAAATGGTGAACGGTAAATCGTCCATGGTTTCGAAGTCCGTCCCCACGGACTTTTTTATTGCTGAGAATCATCCATGCTGATCCTGGTTACCAATGACGACGGCATCCAGTCGCCGGGGATCAAGATCCTGGCCCGGGTCTTGAGGCGGATCGGAGAGGTTTACGTCGTGGCGCCGGACCGGGAACGCACGGCGGCCGGCCACTCCCTCACGCTTCACAAACCCCTGCGGATCGAGCCCCTCGGTCCGCGCACGTTCAGCGTCAGCGGGACGCCCACGGATTGCGTTAATCTGGCGGTCAACGAAATTCTTCCGCGCCGTCCCGACCTGGTCGTCTCCGGCATCAACCGGGGGGGGAATCTCGGGGACGACGTGACCTATTCTGGGACGGTATCCGCCGCCATGGAGGGGACGCTTCTGGGGATCCCTTCCATCGCCCTCTCGCAACTGGGCGAGGGCGATTTTCAATTCGAGGCGGCGGCGCGGTTCGCGGTGCGCCTGGTCCGCCGGGTCCGTCGCCTGGGTCTTCCCCCGGACACCCTCCTGAACGTCAACGTCCCCGACCGGCCTCCGCAGGCGATCAAAGGCATGCGCGTGACCTGTCTGGGCAAGCGCATCTTTGATTCCGACAACATCATTAAAAAGGAAGATCCCCGGGGCAAGATCTATTACTGGATCGGCGGAAACCGGGTGGCCTGGGAGGAACGGAAAGACACGGATCAGGAAGCCGTCGAAAGCGGCTTCATCTCGGTGACGCCCGTTCATCTGGATCTGACCAATTACAGCGCCCTGGCCGCGTTGCGCGACTGGGAGAAACGTTTGATGCCGCCGCGCCGGCGGCCGCGTCCCGCCCGCCGCGCCCGGCCTCCGGCTTAACTCCGTCCCGTCAAGGATCCGACCCATGGTGATCGATTACGAACGCGCGCGGTTGAGGATGGTCGACGAGCAGCTGGCGGCCCGGGGCATCAAGGACCGGCGCGTTCTTTCGGCGATGGGGCGCGTGCCGCGCCACCTCTTCGTGGAGGATGCCCTTCGGGACCGCGCCTACGGAGACCATGCCCTGCCCATCGGCGATCAGCAGACCATTTCACAGCCGTACATGGTGGCCCTCATGACGGACAGCCTGGCGCTCAAAGGCACCGAGCGGGTTTTGGAGATCGGAACCGGGTCGGGATACCAGACCGCGGTCCTGGCCGAACTGGCCGCGCGCGTCTATTCCATCGAACGGATCGCCGGCCTCGCGGCCAAAGCGCGCTCCCTGCTCGCGTCGCTCGGCTGCCGGAACGTGACGATCAAGGTGTCGGACGGGTCCTACGGCTGGAAGGAAGAGGCTCCGTTCGACGCGATCCTGGTGACGGCCGGCTCGCCGGAGGTCCCGACGCCCCTCGCCGACCAATTAAAGGAGGGAGGGCGCATGGTGATTCCGGTGGGGGACCGGACGACTCAAACGCTGAAGAGAGTGACCAAGACGCCGGCCGGGATCGAGGTCGCGGCCCTGACCGGGTGCGTCTTCGTGCCGCTCATCGGCGGCCACGGCTGGGGGGATGCGAACGCGTGAGCAACGGATGCTGAAGATCGCGAACACTCTCACGGGGAAAAAAGAGCCGTTCCGCCCCGCGCGGGCCCGGCGCGTCGGGATGTACGTCTGCGGCGTCACGGTTTACGATCGCTGCCATCTGGGCCACGCCCGCTCGGCCGTCGTCTTCGACGTCATCCGTCGGTATCTGGAATACAAAAAGTACCGGGTGCGCTACGTCAAGAACTTCACGGACGTGGACGACAAGATCATCGCGCGGGCGGCCAAGGAAAACCGGCCCTGGACCGAGATTGTGGAGCGGTATATCGCGGCGTACGGGGAGGACATGGGGCGGCTGGGCGTGCGGGCCGCCGACCGCGAGCCGAGGGCGACGGAGCACATCCCGGAGATGATCCGCTTGATCCGGCGGCTGATCCGGAAAGACTTCGCCTACGCCGTCGACGGCGACGTCTACTATCGGGTCGAGAAGTTCAAAGGGTACGGCCGGCTTTCCAAACGGAAAGCCGACGAGCTCCTGGCGGGCCTGCCTGCCGGACAGGCGGGCGCCCGCGTGGAGCCGGACGAGCGGAAAAAAAATCCGCTGGACTTCGCCCTCTGGAAGGCGGCCAAGCCGGGGGAGCCTAGCTGGGAGAGCCCCTGGGGTCCGGGACGGCCGGGGTGGCATATCGAATGCTCCGCGATGTCGATGAAGCTCCTGGGCAATTCGTTTGACATCCACGGCGGCGGAATGGACCTGATCTTCCCCCATCACGAAAACGAGATCGCGCAGTCCGAGGGCGCGACCGGAAAACGGTTCGCGCGCTACTGGGTCCACAACGGCTTCGTGAACGTCAATCAGGAGAAAATGTCCAAGTCGCTCGGGAATTTTTTCACGATCCAGGAAATTTTCGAGAAATCGGTCTGGCCCGAGGCCGTGACGGCCGAGGTCCTCCGTTACTTCCTCGTGGCGACCCATTATCGCAGCCCGATCGATTTTTCGGACGAGGCGCTCAAAGCGGCCAAGGCGGGCCTGGATAATTTCTACACCATGTTCCAGAAGCTGGAGGAGCCGACCGCGACGGCGTCCGGCCCGCTGGACCGGAAGCTGCGCGCGGCGCTCAAGGCGTTTCCGAAACGGTTTGAGGCCGCGATGGACGACGACTTCAACACCTCGGAGGCCGTGAGCGAGATGCAGCAGCTTCGGGCCGTGGTCAATGCGGTCCTGGGCCGGGGAATCTCCCGGTCGTCGTCCCAAGCCGTCCTGAAACTGTTCCGGAAATACGGCGGGTTGCTGGGCCTCTTTCAATTGGACCTGGAAAAATGGAAGGTGGGTTCTATTCCACTCTCTGATGGAAAGAGGCTTGAAATCTCCGTAGCGGGTCATGTTGATGTAGCTGTGCTTGATGACAACCGAGTGAATGCCCTTGTAGCGGAGCGACAGGAAGCGCGCCGGAACAAGGACTGGGCAAGGTCCGATGCGATTCGCAAGCAACTGGCCGAGGCCGGGATCATCCTCGAAGACCGACCGGACGGGACGACGCGGGTGAGACGGTAGTAA
>DATIYJ010000016.1 GCA_035517655.1 Nitrospiria bacterium
TCAAACAATGAATTGGGTCATTTAAAGATGAAGGACGCTATGTGGAAAGTTAGTCCCGAAGGAGAATTCCACTTTTCAGATAAAACTGATCCTAACCAGCTTGTTCTTTTAGAAAATGAGCCTACACCAACGCTAGAAAGAATCTTAGTTCAAAGGTTCGAGGGTCAAAGGACGACCGGCGACGATATCACACGATTTGTGGAAGATCAAACCGCATTTATCGGGAAACATAAAACAGCCGCTTTGAAACAACTTGAAACTAACAAACAAATACAGGTTGAACCCATTAAGACTGACGGTAAAAAGCGTAAAGGCAAGACTTACCCTGATGACTCGATAATAACTTTTATGAGATGAAATTTATTCGGCTGCATAAACTTATCGGGAGATTTGACGAATGGCACAGCTTTCACACATTGAATGGACCGAGGCGACCTGGAATCCTGTAACGGGCTGTTCAAAGATCAGTCCGGGGTGTAAGAATTGTTATGCCGAACGTCTGGCGAACCGGTTGGCTGCGATGGGCCAGGGCCGATATAGAAATGGATTCGATGTGACTCTGCACCATGATCTTGTTGATCTGCCACTGCGGTGGCGGCAACCTCGAATCATTTTTGTGAACTCGATGAGCGATCTCTTTCACGAAGATGTTCCCGACGCATTTATTATGCAGGTCTTCGATACGATGGTCGCCGCCCATTGGCACACTTTTCAGATTCTCACAAAGCGGTCTCAGCGACTTGCCGAGCTGGCCACACGTCTCCCGTGGCCTCAAAATGTTTGGATGGGAGTAAGCGTCGAATCAAGAAAGTACACGGCGCGAATTGCTGATTTACGAAAAGTTCCGGCAGCCGTACGGTTTCTATCGGTCGAGCCTCTTCTTGAACCGGTTCCCAATTTACCTCTGACGGGCATCGACTGGGTCATCGTCGGCGGGGAATCAGGACCGGGTTGCCGGGACATGAAAATTGACTGGGTAAGGCAGATTCGTGATCGCTGCGTTGTCCGTGACGTGCCGTTCTTCTTTAAGCAATGGGGAGGAGTTAGGAAAAAAACGTACGGTCGCATTTTAGACGGCCGCACGTGGGATCAGTTGCCTGCTCCGAAAATTCGTTTAAAACCCAAAACACTTTCTTTGAACGAAAGACGTATTAAGGATATTCCAGAACCCATCCTTCTCTAACCTGGCCTGCAAACTTTCATCAAGCATTTGTCCAACGCGGCGGTAAGGAGTAACCAATGGTAGCCATTAATCCGGTTGATTCCTACGATTGCACCAGATAGGCCGCGATGAAGACGATGACGAGGCCTAGCGCGAGAATCGTATCGGCGATGAAGGCCGCGGAGCGGACGGGCGCTTCGATTTGAGGTCCGGCGGGCTGGGAGGGAACGGGCGCCATCCCGACGTCGAGAATGGCCGTGAGGCCGATGACGAGCAGTACGAAAAACAATTTGAGCATGAGCCACGCGCCCCAGGTGGATTCGAGTCTTGCGGAGCCGCCTTCATGGAGCAGGAGGACGATCCCCGTGCCGAGGAGCATCGCGAGGCTGAGCCACCGGATCGTTTTGTAACGCGTTTCAATGCGGCTTAGAATCCCGACGAGCAGGTCCGGACTTTTGGACGGCGAGGCGGCGCGCGCGAGCGTCGGCTTCAGTACCAGACGGTAAAAGACCATGCCGCCGATCCAGGTGATGGCGGCCATGAGATGAACCCAAATGAGCAGTGTCGAGGCCATGGAAACTACAACGTTATAATGTCGTGATGTCGTACTGTTCGATGTGCAAATTGGCGTCGGCCTTGATGATCACCTTTTTGTGAAACTCCAGCTCCAACTCCTCGATGCTCTGCCGTTCCTCGTCGTAGAGAAGGTTGGCCACGTCCGGGTGGACCCCGATGATGATCTTTTTGCTCTTGGGCGAGACGCCGATCTTCCGAATCTCGCGGAACAGTTCATGGCAGACCGTCACGGGCGACTTGGTGTAGCCGCGTCCCTCGCAATAGCCGCAGGGCTCGCACATGATGCGCAACAAATCCTCCCGCACGCGCTCGCGCGACATCTCGACCAGCCCGAGCTCGGAGATCCGGAGAATGCGGCTCTTCGCCCGGTCTTTGCTCAGGGCTTCCTGAAGCGTGTTGTAGACCTTGTCCCGGTTCCGTTCCCGCTCCATGTCGATGAAATCGATGACGATGATCCCGCCGATGTTCCGGAGCCGCAACTGGTAGGCGATCTCCTTCACCGCCTCCAGATTGGTTTTTAAGATGGTGTCCTCCAAATGCCGTTTGCCCACGAAGCGTCCGGTGTTGACGTCGATCACCGTGAGGGCCTCGGTATGATCGATCACGATGTACCCGCCGGATTTGAGCCACACTTTTCGACCGAGCGCCTTGGAAATTTCAAGCTCGATCTCCAGGTTGTCGAACAGGGGTTCTTCATGATCGTACAGTTCGACGCGCGAACTCAACACGGGCATGAAGGTGTTGACGAATTCCTTGATCCGGTCGTATTCCGGTTTGGCGTCCACGATCAGCCGGTCCACCTTGTGGGTGAAGAGGTCCCGGATCGTCCGAAAAACCAGGTCGAGGTCGTTGTGGAGCATGGCCGGGGCGGACAGCGCTTCCTTTTTCTTCAGGAGGTTCTTCCAGACCAGATCCAGAAAGGCCATGTCGGCGCGGACTTCCTCCTCCGTCATTCCCTCGGTGACCGTGCGGACGATGTAGCCGGTTCCGGGTTTCCGCAGCCGGTAGATCAGGTCCTTGAGTCTCCCGCGTTCCTCGTCCCGGCCGATGCGTCGCGAAACGCCCACGTGGTTCACGTTGGGCATGAAGACGAGGTAGCGCCCCGGCAGGGAAACGTACATCGTCACGCGGGGCCCCTTGGTCCCCATCGGCTCCTTCGTCACCTGGACCATGACCTCCTGCCCTTCCTGCAGCAAATCCTCGATGGACTTGCTTCCGGAGCGGCGCGGCCTCGGGCGGGCGGGTTCGCGGGACTCGGTTTCCTGGGATCCGCGTTCGGGGCTTTCCAGGTCGACCGGCGGTCCCTCGCCTCCCTCGCCGAGACCGCCCGAGGGCGACGGGGGCTCCATCGCGGCGGGATCGGCGGCTTGAACCTCGTCGGAGGGTTCCGCCGGCGGCTCTATTTTTGTCTCGGTTTTTTCTTCTTCGGCCTCCTCGAGGAAGCGGGAATAGTCGTCCGCATTGAACGTGATGTCGTCGACATAGAGAAAGGCCGCCCGTTCCTGACCGATGTCCACAAAAGCGGCCTGCATCCCGGGCAGGACCTTGACCACGCGGCCCTTGTAGACGTTTCCGACGATCCCCTGGTCTTTTCGACGGTCGATGTAGAGTTCCGTGACCACGCGGTTTTCCAGAACGGCCACGCGGGTCTCTTCCCGGGCCGCGTTGATGACGATTTCGTTTGCCATGGTTTATTCCTTTATTTAGAGGGGCTCGCGTCGCCCCCTCCGGCGGCTTGGCCACCGGAGCTTCCCCCTCTCGCTCGCTTGGCTCGCTGGGTCGGCGCCCTCCGAGCGGGGAGATTCACCTGTTTCAATAAAATAGCATAAAGCGGCGCATTTTGATATTCAATAACAGTCCCAGCCCGGCCATGGTCGTCAGGATGGAATTCCCCCCGTAGCTCATCAGCGGAAGAGGGACGCCCACGACCGGCGCCACGCCCAGGGTCATGCCGACATTCACGGCCAGGTAAAACACCAGCATCGAGACCACGCCCACCGCCAAAAAAACACCCAAGTGGTCTTTGGCCTTGTAGGCGACGTCGATCCCCCACCAGATCAAGAGGAAGTACAACGTCAACAACACGAACACGCCCACAAAACCCCACTCTTCGGCGAAGACCGAAAACACAAAATCGGTGTGACCCTCCGGCAAAAATTTCAGCTGGCTTTGCGTCCCGCCGAACAGCCCTTTGCCGAAGAAGCCCCCGGATCCGATGGCGATTTTTGACTGAAGAGCATGATAGCCGCGACCCGTCGGATCCACGGCCGGGTTGATGAAGGCGATGAGCCGATTGCGCTGATACGGCTTGAGGACGACCCAGAAAATCTCCCAGATAAACGGAAAGGCCATGAGCGAAAGGAGGATCGAGAAGCCCGCCGTTTTCGAACGCAGCCCGACCAGGGCGACCATCACCGTCGGAATAAAGAGGAGGACGAGGGCGGTCCCCAGATCGGGCTGTTTCAGCACCAGGAGCAGCGGCCCGCCCACCCATAAGACCGGCACCAGCAACTCCCGGAGGCTCAGGCCCCGGGGATGGGATCGGGCGGCGAAGTATCTCGCCAGAACCAGGATGACGATCAGTTTAATCCATTCCGAAGGCTGCAGATCGAAAGCGCCCAACGCGATCCAACGGCGGGCTCCCATGCCGGTTCGTCCGATCAGAAGCACCAGGATCAACAATACGACCCCGGCCGCGTAGAAGAAGGTGCCAAATCGCGCGATCTCGTGGTAGTCGATCGAGGCCGCGATGAAAAAGACCGCCAGGCCGATCAGGATCCAGATCACCTGTTTGGTATATATGGATCCGTGGCTTTTGGGCGCGACGGTGTAGGTGACGGTGTAGATCGAAAGGACCCCCAGGCCCAGGATCAGGAGTACGACGACGACGAACCACGCGTCAAAGCTGTTGATGAATCTCCGGTCGATCATTTTTCAGGTACTCCTCAATCACCCGCTTGGCGGGCGGCGCGGCCGTTTCCCCGCCGTGGCCGCCGTGTTCGATTAAGACCGCCACCGCGATCTGGGGATCCTCCACCGGCGCAAAGGCGATGAACCAGGCGTGGTCTTGAAGTTCCTTGGGGAGGGAGGACGTTTGAACCCCCAGTTTTTCTTCCACGACCTGGGCGGTTCCGGTTTTCCCGCCGATCGATGTGATCGTCGATCGGGCGGAGGCCCCGGTGCCGTGCGGTTCCGAGACCACGCCGCTTAACGCCTGGCGGATCGCGTCGAAAGTTCCTTGAGCCAACTCCACCTTCCCGAGTTGCACCGGTGGAAATTCGAACAGCCGCCCGGTGGCCCGGTCCCGGATGGCTTTGATCAAATGGGGCTGGTATCGGACGCCCGACATGGCCACGGTCGCGATGAGGTCCGCCAGTTGAAGCGGCGTCACCGTGACGAAGCCCTGCCCGATGGCGGCCGAAAGGGTCTCTCCCGGAAACCAGGGTTCCCCCTTGGTACGGAGTTTCCATTGAGACGTGGGGATGACGCCCGATTTTTCCGAGGTCAACTCGATGCCGGTGGGCTGTCCCAGTCCATAGCGGAAGGCGTAGTCGGCCAGGCGGTCGATCCCAACCCGTCGCCCCATCTCGTAAAAATAAACATCGCAGGACTGGACGATGGCGGAATGCAGATCCATCTCGCCGTGGCCGCCTCGTTTCCAGTCTTTGTAGACCCGTCGGCCGAACAGCATTCCGCCCGTGCAAAGGATCTGCTCTTCCGGCGAGACCTCTTTCGTTTCCAAGGCCGCGGACGAGACGACCAGCTTGAAGGTGGAGCCCGGGGGATACTGGCCCTGGATGGCCCGGTTGGTCAGAGGGTGGCCCGGATCGGAAGAGAGCGCCTCCCAGTCGGCGGTCGACAGGCTTTGCGACAGCTGGTTGGGATCGAACGCGGGATGGCTGACCATGGCCAATACCTCGCCGTTGCGGGGGTTGATCGCGACGATGGTTCCGGCCTCTTTTCCCAGAGCGTCCTCGGCCACTTTTTGAAGATTCAGATCAATGGTCAAGTACAGGTCGTTGCCGGACGCAGGGTCCTGAACGCGAAGGACCTTCATTTCGTGACCGACGGCGTCCACTTCAATGATTCTTTGTCCGACCACTCCTCGAATGTGGGTGTCGTAGGTCTTTTCAATCCCGCTTTGGCCCACGGAGGTGCCGGGAAGCACATCCTCGTTTTCGGGGTCCTGGAGCTGCGCCGGCGAGATCTCCCCCACGTAGCCCAGCACATGGGCCGCCAAGGGTCCGTACAAATAGTTCCGTTGGGGTTCGGGCGCGATGATCGTTCCGGCCAGGTCCAGCCGGTGCGATTCGATCAGCGCCACTTCTTTTAACGACAGGCCCTCCTTGATTTTCATCGGCATGTAGGGGACGTTGTTCTTGTGCGAGCTGATCTTGCGGTCCAGCTCGCCGCGGTCCATCTGAAGGAAACGGGCCAACTGATCCAGCACGCCTTTTTTATTCGAAATATCCTCCAACACCAGGTAGAGGTTGAAACTCGGCACGTTGTTGGCCAGCAGATGGCCGTGACGGTCGAAAATCAAACCGCGGGGAGGCTGGATGTACACCACCCGGACGCGGTTGTTCTCGGACTGTTCCTTGTAGAAACTGGCCTTGGTGACCTGGAGGTACCAGGCCCGCATGAGCAGGGCCATAAAGATCGCGACGATCCCGATCATCAGATAACCGAGTCGGTTCTGAAGTTCCTTGGGATTATCGGAAGACGTATCGAGATCCATGCCGAAGACTCACTCCGCCTTGGAAGGAAACGGGCTTCCTTCCAACCAGGGCCGGCGGATGTTCAGCCGCCGGACGACGACCCAGAACACCAAACCCCCGACCAGGCTGTTGTACAGCGCCTCGGGGAGGAGGGTCCAACGAAAGGCCTCCGCGAAGGGGATCTCCCCCAACACGAGTTCATGGAAAAAATAGCCGAATAGGCCGGACAGCAAAGACAACAAAAGGACCAATCCCATGGTCAGTGCGCCCGTCGCATTCAGAAAAAATCGGCCCAGCAGGCCGGACAACAAACCGACCGTCGCCTTGGTGGCGATTTGGAGACCGAAAGGCCCCCCCGAAAAAAGATCCATCAGCGCCCCCATCAACCATCCGATCATGAACCCCTTCATCTCCCCGGCGTAAAAACCCGTGAAATAGATCAGAAGCAAGGCCAGGTCCGGTTTGACGGCGTGCAGGCCGACGGCCTGAAGCCAGGTCGTTTGAATCGGAAGCAACAACAAGACAAGGACGGCGTAAATCCAACGGTTCATTTTTTATTTTGCGGACCCGCCGCCGGCGAACTCGACCGGCCGGCCGGCGGGCTCCGGTCCTCCATGATGGAGGTGATGACCAGGACCTCTTCCAATTTTGAAAAGTCCACGCTGGGAACCACCTCGGCCTGCTGAAAAAGGTCCAGGTCCTTTTTGGTCACGCGCCCCAGGGTGCCGATCGGGAGCCCTTTGGGAAAGTTGCCCGTAAGGCCGGAAGTCAAAACGAGATCGCCTTCCTTCAGGTCCGCCAGCAGGGAAAGATATTTGATCCGGGCGAGTCCTCGTTCCGTTCCCTGGACCAACCCCTCATCCCGGGTGCGCTGGATCAGCGCGGCCACGGCGCTGTTGCGATCGGTCACGAGCAGGACCTGCGAGAGGGTCGGGTCGGTTTTAATGACCCGGCCCACCACCCCGGCGGGGTTGATGACGCCCATATCGATCGCAACGCCGTCCCGGGTTCCTTTATCGATCGTCAGGGTTCGATACCAGTTCGACGGATCGCGCCCGATGACCGAAGCCGGCACCATCGAATAGGCATTCGCCTTTTTAAAGTCGAGGAGCAGCCGGAGCCGTTCATCGGCCTGAGCGGCCTCTTGGAGCCGGAGGTTTTCGCTTTGCAGCCTGGCCAGGTCTTGTTTTAGAACCCCGTTTTCCCGTTGAACGGAGATCAAGTTGATATATCCCCTCCAGACATTCGCGAAGCCGTCGCTCGTCCGGGCCAGGCCTTTTTGCAACCCCGAAACGAGGAAGACCACGGGACGGCCCAGGAAGTAAACGGGGCGTTTCTGCAACTCCGGAAAAAGGAGCACCGCGACGAAAAGAACCGTCAGAAGGAGGATGATGAACCGTTTGTAATTTATAATCTGCCGAAGCATGTTCTCATGAACCGCATCCTTTGGAAGAGTCGTCGTCTTGATCCGGCGGGACGTTCCTGGATTTATTGCGACATGATGGTCACTTTTTTAAGCAGATCGAGTTCATCCAGCACCTTGCCCGTTCCCAACACGACCGTCGTGAGCGGATTCTCGACCGTGATGACCGGAAGGTTGGTCTCTTCCCGGAGCCGGATGTCCATGCCGCGGAGCAGCGATCCTCCGCCGGTCAACACGATCCCCCGGTCGATGATGTCCCCCGCCAGTTCGGGCGGCGTGTTTTCCAGGGCCACTTTGATGGCGTTCACGATGGCGCTGATCGGTTCGGACAACGCCTCGCGGATTTCGCTGTCGTCCATGACCAGCGTTTTGGGAATGCCGGAGATGAGATCCCGTCCCTTGATCGTGATGGTCTTTCGTTCCTCCAGCGGGAAGGCCGATCCGATTTCAAACTTGATCTGTTCCGCCATCGGCTCGCCGATGAGCAGATTGTATTTCCGTTTGATGTAATTCATGATCGCCTCGTCCATCTTGTCCCCGGCCACCTTGACCGACTCGCTGTACACGATCCCGGCCAGGGAAATGACGGCCACGTCGGTCGTCCCGCCGCCGATGTCCACCACCATGTTTCCGGAAGGTTCGGCGATCGGCAGCCCGGCTCCGATGGCGGCCGCGACGGGTTGTTCGATGAGATAAACCTCGCGGGCGCCGGCCAGCTGCGCCGAGTCCCGGACGGCGCGTTTCTCCACCTGCGTGATCCGCGAGGGAACGCCGATCACGATTCGGGGGCGGACGAACGTGCTGCGGTTGTGCGTTTTGGTGATAAAATGGCTGAGCATTTTTTCCGCGATTTCGAAATCGGCGATCACGCCGTCTTTCATGGGCCGGATCGCGACGATGTTTCCGGGCGTCCGACCGAGCATCTTCTTCGCCTCGGCCCCGACGGCCAGGACCTTGCTGGTCTTCCGGTCGATCGCGACCACGGAGGGCTCGTTGATGACGATCCCTTTCCCTTTGAGATAAACGAGGGTATTGGCCGTACCCAGATCAATCGCCAGGTCGTTCGAAAACCACCCCAGAATATTGTCTACAGCGCCCACACAGGCCTCCTCTCAAAAATTAAGATTCCTCCTTGCTTCCACGGTTGAAGATCTCCTCGGCGCCGGGACCGCGGGCCGCCCCGGGGGCATCCCCCACGCGCGGCGGACGCTGATCGATGACCTGGGTTTTGGCGATCTCGTCTCCCGCGCGCTGTCCATGCAGATTGCCGATCACCAGAAGCGCCTCGATCACGACAATTCCGCAGGCCAGCAGCCAGCCGATGTACGGTATGATCAGACAGAGGTAAGCCGTCGTAAAGGGAGTATTGCGCAGAATGGACTCCCGGAAAGAAACCGCCGCCCCGCTATCGAACTGAAGGACCTGTAGACCGATCAGCCGTTTTCCGACGCTCTGTCCGTGAAATAAGCCATCCGCGATCAGGAGATAGGTCATTCCGGCGAAGAAACCGACCGGCGGGATCAGCCGGGCCATGGCCGCGACAATCAAGAAATCGATGAACTTCGCGATAAAACGGTGAATCACGTCCGCTTTCGGAAATCCTCCCTCCGAATCCGGACCTTGCTCATCAGCCTCGGTCACGACGACCCATCTCCCGGAATCCTCCACGACCGTATGATTCCCAAGAACAATTCATTATATCAGATTGGAGTTTTTTTTCAAGGCGACCCGTTGCTTTTCTTGAAAAAAGAGGCTATGATCAAACCGCGGGAGTAGAGAAAGCGGATGCTGAAGATTTTACGCAAAGGCGCGGTTGAGAACCCTTGGATCTACCGCACCATTATGTTTCTGATCGCGGCCACCTTTATCATCAGCATGGGGTGGTGGGGCTTTTCGGGCGCCACCCGTACGCCCTACGTGGCCCAGATCGATCAAGTCCGGATTTCGCTGACGGAATACAATCGCTACAAGGAAAACGCCTACCGTTACTATCGGGACCTGCTCAAGGAAAATTTCAAAGAAGATCTGGTCAAACAGCTGGTGATCAACAGCTTGGTCGAACGGCAGCTGTGGTTGAAGCTGGCCCGGGAAATGGGGCTGTCGGTCGGGGTGGACGAATTACGAGAGAGCATTACCCAGGACGCCTCGTTCCATGACGAGCAGGGCCGCTTCGATCCCGACCGCTACCAGTTCTTTCTATCGCGCAGTCACACCGCGGCGGACGAGTTCGAGCAGTCCGTTCGGGAAGATTTGCTGATCACTAAAGCCAAACTGGCCCTTCAGGACGGGATCCTCTTGACGAATCAGGAGACGGTGGAGGCGAAGGCCTCGGTCACGGATCCGAAATTGACCCCCGATAAACGGCTTGAGGAAGAGACCAAAGCCGTCGAGCAGGCCCTGGTCCGGAAACAACAGCGGGTTGTGATGTCCGCCTTGAATCGAGTCCGGGCCGCGACACGGATCGAGGTTAAGAACCAGGTTCTTTAGCGCCGGTCCCGGTCCGGAGAGGCGCGGCGGGTCGTTGCAAGCGGCCTCGGTTGATCGAATGCCCAGGGGAGGATGAACCGTGGCCGAGATGCAACTTCGGGGCAAGGGCATCGCCGCGGTAGCGCGGGATGTGGCGGAAGGGTTTTTCACCATCAACCCCTTGGTGCTCAAGAAGTTTGATCCCGAGGGCGTCAAGGCCCTCCATCAACAGCTCCGGAAGCTGCAGAAGGAGGTTCGAGGCGAGGAATTCCCGCTCCATGACGCCTTGGCCATCCGGCACCGGAATACCCGCCTTCAGCGTCTTTACAGCGCCATAACGATCCTCGAGCACACCGCGAAGGAACGAAAAATCCGTTTATAGTCCCGTCCTACTCTTTGGCGACGTAAACCGTCAACCGTTCCTGCCTCGACAAGCGCCGCGTCATTTCCCGGGCCGCCTCCCGTTGTTTAAAATGTCCGACCCGAACGCGGTACCACGTTCCCCGTTTCGGTATAACGTACGAAAGGACGAAAGCGGGGTAGCCCTTTCGCCGGAGGCGGTCCGCCAACGCCTGGGCGGTGGCCCGGTCCCGGATGGCGGCGACTTGAACGGTGTAGCCGCCCGTGGGGTTCTGTGGAGACACCGACCCGGTATTCGGGGACCCAACCGCGGGGGACGGGCTTCCGGCGTGGGTGGTTGTCTTATCGATCAGCCCCACGCGCGGTGCGCCGCGCTGCTCCAGGGTGTCGTAAAACGTGAAGGTCTCGGGCGCGGGTTCCCCCGACGGTCGTCCGGTCGATGGAGCCGGCGGGACGGGCGCGGCGCTCGGAGTTCTTGGAGCCGCCCTAAGCGAAGGTTCGCGAAGCGCGCTTTGAACCGGCGATCGTTGTTCCAGCGAGATGAGAACCACCACCAGCAGAAGGGCCGTAACCAGCCCGCCCGCCAGGAAGAGGACCAGCCGGCCTTTCGAAGGTGGGCGTCCCCGCCGCAATCTTCTGGGGGTTCGTTTCATGTCTTCCTACACGATCAGCATCGCGTCGCCGTAACTTAAAAAACGGTACCGGACCCTCAAGGCCTCGGCGTAGGCTTGTTTCGCCTGCGCGAGTCCCGCAAAGGCCGAGACCAGCATCAGCAGCGTGGACTTGGGAAGATGAAAATTCGTCACCAGAGCGTCGACGGCTTGAAATGAAAACCCGGGCGTGATAAACAGGTCGGTCCGTCCCGACCGGGCCTGAAAGCGGCCGTTTTTCCCGATCGCCGATTCGAGAACGCGCGTGGCCGTCGTGCCGACGGCCATGATCCGGCCGTTCTTTCGGCGGGCTTCTTCCAGGGCCTCGACCGCGGCGGGGCCGATTTCAAACCGCTCCGAATCCATTCGATGCTCCCGGATGTCCTCGCAACGAACCGGCCGGAACGTTCCCGGGCCGACATGCAGCGTGACCGAGACCACCGTCACCCCGCGCGCGCGGATCCGGTCCAGAAGGTTCTCCGTGAAATGGAGGCCGGCCGTCGGCGCGGCCACGGATCCCGGGGCCATGGCGTAGACCGTCTGGTAGCGCCGCCGGTCCTCCGGCCCGGGACTCCGCCGGATGTAAGGAGGGAGCGGCGGCGCGCCCAGGCGGTTGAGCGTCGCTTCGACGGCCTCTTCGCCGATCCATTCCAGAACCTTTCGGCCCTTCCCGAGGTTTTGACGGACCACGGCCGTCTCCGCCCCGTCAAACGCGATCGCCTGGCCCACCGCGACCGATCCGCGGACGAGGGCCTCCCACTGTTTCAGCCCGGCCGCTTCCCCAAGCATCAGCAACTCGACCTTCCCGCCGCCGGGTATTTTGCGGCCCTGCAGGCGGGCCGGGATCACCCGCGTGTCGTTGACGACGAGCACGTCCGGCGGCCGGAGGTAATCGGTCAGGTCCGAGAAGCGACGGTGCTCGATCCGTCCGGTCTCCCGGTGCAGCACCATCAGACGCGCACGATCCCGATCGACCAACGGGGCCTGGGCGATGAGGGGCTCCTCCAGCGGATAATCGTAACTGGAGAGGCGGTATTCGGCCGGCAGGGTTTGCGTAATCATGGAGATGGCTCGGCCGCGTTGATGGAGGCATAGGGCTCCACGCGGACGCCCGGATAATAATATTTCAGGATCCGATCATACCGGTATCCCATCTCGGCCATTTCTTTCGCCCCCCACTGACAGAGCCCCACCCCGTGGCCGTACCCGTGGCCCTGGAGCTGGATCTCGCGCCCGATCTTCTCGATCCGAAAACGGGTGCTCGGCAGCTCGGTGTATCCCAGGATCCGTCGAAAATCCTCGGCTTTGAGGATCAGCTCTCCCCCGGAATGGATCAGACGGATCTCGCTGATCCGGCCGGCCTCGGTCCAACGGAAGGGGGTGAGCGACGCGATCGTTCCTATGGAATATCCGGCCGTCCGGAGAGCCTTTTGCACCGTGTCCATCGGAATGGACTTGCTCCATTGATAGTAAGGCGAATTCTGGTCGAAGGGGCAACTGACCCCCTTGAGATACGGGAGGTCGATTCCCCAAACGTCGACGGCGTTTTCCGTCGGACCGGCCGAAGTGGAATGATAGGCGGACAGGATCAATTGTCCGTCAAAGGTCAAGACCAGCCCCCGGGTTTCGGCCACGGCTTGATCGGCCAGAGGGTTTTCCTTCATGCGGCCGCCGTAAACCTGATCGGCCGTCGACGCCTGCACGTCGTATTCCTTTCCCAGGTTCGCCTGCCGCTGGTAGAGCGCATAGGTCCGCGCGATGACCGCCTGGACCTTCAGCGCTTCGGGATGCCAGTTGGGGGAGATCTCGAGCGGCACCACGCCCTTGAGATAGTCTTCAACGTCCAGTTCATTGATGAGACGGAGCTTGTCGTGGTAGAGGGCGATATGGAGGATGCCGCCATAGACTTGATCGTCGACATGAACCGCCCCGCTCCGGGAGGAAGCGACCAGCGTGCGCCGGTCGGTGGACTGGTTCTGAATGATCAGCCCCTGGGATCCGGCGGCGATCACGACCGAGCCTTTGAACCCTCCCGCGACCACATGGCCGTCCGTGTCCGTGAGGGTCAGATCCGGATTCCCGGAAACCGTGACGGACGGCAGGTCAGGCACAAGGGCGACCCGGATCGCCTCGCCCGCAAGGGCCGGACCTTGATGGAGGAGTCCCGCGGTCAGGAGCATGAGCGCCGCGGCCGTTTTGGGGTTCTTTAGCGCCGCATGGAGCGGCCGAATCAGGGCCGACACAAGGTCACCGACGGTTGAACAGCCACAGAATCAGGGAAAGGACCAGACTGAGCAGCAGGCCGGTGGCCAGGGGAAAGTAAAAGGTGAAGTGCTTCCGCTCGATGTAGATGTCGCCCGGCAGACGGCCCAGCCAGCCCGGGCCCGGAGATTTTCCGGCCCAGAACAGAACGCCGCCGACGAGGAGGATGACCGCGCCGATAAGAATTAAAAAGCGGCCGAGCGCGGCGAGGTCCGGCATCACGGTTCCCAAGTCCATAAGCGGGTCCTGTCCTGCGCAAGCCCCATCCGTCCTCACTCCATTTATCTTTCCGGGAGGGCCTGCCATCCCGGCCCGGCGGGGATCTTCCGTTCCGGGCGGATGGGGCGCCCCGCCTCCGGCCACCCGCTTATGTGGATTCGTTGCGCTGTGATCACGAAGCCGCTTGGATCAGCTTCTCCGCGATCTGGACGGCGTTCAGGGCCGCTCCCTTGCGAAGATTGTCCGCGACGATCCAGAGGTTCAGCCCCGCTTCGACCGAGGCGTCCTCGCGGATCCGCCCGACGTAAACCTCATCGGTGCCGGCGACCTCCAACGGCGTCGGGTAGACCTTGCGTTGCGGGTCGTCGAACACCAGCACGCCCGGCGCGGCCGCGAGCAGCGCCCGCGCTTCGTTGGCCGAAAGTTTCCGTTCGGTCTCGATATTCACCGCTTCGGAATGCGAGCGGAACACCGGCACGCGCACCGTCGTGGCCGAGATCCGGATCCGGTCGTCTTCCATGATCTTCCGGGTTTCGTTCGCCAGTTTCATCTCCTCCGACGAATACCCTTTTTCATCGAAGGACCCGATTTGCGGGAGCAGGTTGAAAGCGATCTGGAAGGGATAGACGCGGCAGACGGCCTCCCGGAAGGACAGAAGCGCCCGCGTCTGGTCCATCAATTCATCCATGGCCTCCTTCCCGGTTCCGGAAACCGATTGGTAACTCGACACCACGATCCGCTTGATCCGCGCGGCGTTGTGCAGGGGTTTCAAGGCCACGACCATCTGGATCGTCGAGCAGTTGGGGTTGGCGATGATGCCGTGATGTCGAAACGCCGCCTCGGGGTTCACCTCCGGGACGACCAGAGGCACGTCCGGGTTCATCCGCCACTCGGCGGAATTGTCGATGACCACCGCGCCGGCCGAAACCGCGACCGGGGCATACTCCCGGCTGACTTCCTCCCCGGCCGAGAACAAGGCGATGTCCACGCCGGCGAAGGAGTCCTTCGTCAGCAGATTGACCGTCAGGCTCCGGTCCCGGAAGGTCAAGGTCTCGCCCGCCGAACGTTCCGAGGCGAACAGGAGGCATTCCTTCACCGGGAATTTCCGTTCTTCGAGAACCTCGACCATTTCCCGGCCGACGGCCCCCGTCGCCCCGACGACGGCGACGACATAACTGTCTTTTTTCCTTAACATGGGTTTTGATCCTACGCCTTCATGACGCCGTTCAGTGTTGGCCCGAGCAGCGACCTCGGCTGAGGTTTGGGCTCCCGGCTTGGCGAAGGTCGCGGCCTTTGTTAAAAGGCAAATTTTGTGTGCATTACCTTCGCAAAATTTAGCGACCGAGCCTTAGTCCGGGTCAAACCGCAGCCGCCGGAGCGGGCCTACCTGAACAGAGTGTTACCTAATGTCACGCCTTCATGAGTTGCTTGACGACCCATTCGCCCATCTCTTTCGTGCCGACGAGCTGGGTCCCGGGCGCGGCGATGTCCGCGGTGCGGTAGCCCCGGTCCAGAACGCCGAGCACGGCCCCTTCGATCTCGTCCGCCGCCTTTTCCTGCCCGAAGGAATAGGCGAGCATCATCGCGGCCGACAGGATGGTGGCGAGCGGGTTCGCCTTGTCCTGCCCGGCGATGTCCGGCGCGCTGCCGTGAATCGGCTCGTACATCGCCGTGCGGCCGCCGAGGCTGGCCGAGGGCAGCATCCCGATCGAGCCGGTCAGCATCGCGGCCTCGTCGCTTAAGATGTCGCCGAACAGGTTGGTCGTGACGATGACATCGAATTGCCTCGGATTGCGGACCAACTGCATCGCGCAGTTGTCGACGTAAAGATGCGACAGTTCGACGTCCGGATAATTTTTATGAACGTCGATCACCACCCGGCGCCAGAGCGCCGAGGATTCCAGCACGTTGGCCTTGTCCACCGAGACGACCTTCCGGCGGCGCTTGCGCGCGGCCTCGAAGGCCGTCTTGGCGATGCGCGCGATCTCTTTCGTCGTGTAAACCTCGGTGTTGATGCCCCGCTCTTCATTGCGGTAAGGCTTGACGCCCCGCGGCTCTCCGAAATAAATTCCCCCGGTCAGCTCCCGGACGACCAG
>DATIYJ010000017.1 GCA_035517655.1 Nitrospiria bacterium
GAGGTTGGCGAATTCCGACCTTTCTTCATTTCCCCAAGGCCATTTTCGCTGGTCCGTTCCTTTGGCGGCCTTCTCCCATTCCGCCTCGGTCGGAAGGCGCTTCCCTTTCCATTGACAATACTCTACGGCGTCATCCCAGGACACTCCGACGACCGGGTTCGACGCCTTGATAAAAAGCGGTATGTCTTCCGTCACGCTGGCCGAAAGATACCCGGCCAGCCGGGGTTTCCGGTGCCCGGTGAGTCCGATGAATTGGTAAAACTGCGCAAATGTGACTTCGAACTTGTCGATCGAATACCCGTCTAAAAAAACCCTCCTAACAGGCTTTGCGTCATTGGATCCTTCGTTGCTTCCCATGAAAAATTCGCCCGCCGGAATGAAGACCATCGACTCCAGATCCGGATCGATCTTGGCCTGTTTCACTTCCGCTTCGGCCTTCTGCGATTCTTCCGCCACCTTGGCCAATTTCTTCGCCAACGGAGTGTAGCCCTGATCGGCGCCGGACACATCCGGCTCCGGCGGTCCCGTTTTCTCGCGGATGCCGATCTGGATAATCACCAGGATCGCGAAGACCACGGCCAAGTATAGGCCGATGAAGTATTTATTCATGATAAAGCTCGAACTCGGCGGCGGTTAAAATATCGGCGATCGGGCCATCCCCGGATGGCGGATGGTCGATTCCTTTTTGCTCGGAGTTGAAGCGGCGGAAAAAACGGAGATGATCTAAAACACATGTCCCAACGGGACATGGAAAGCGACACGAGCCTGAAATGACAAAGAAAGGGGGGTGGAGGCGAGTTTAACAATTCGAATTTTTCATCGCCGACGAGCCGTTACGGCGGCCTTGGGATCCGGCATGCCCACTTCACCGTTTGAACCCTCACTCGATGGCCATGCCGTGGATTCGGATCGCTTTTGGCGGCTGACCCTAGACCGGTACAGCATCTGTCCGACAAAGATTCCGGCCATAAACACGGCACCCGTGTAAAACAGGACATAGACGGCATAGAAGAAATGCTTCACTCCGCTCCCTCCCCCAACGCCCCCCGTTCGATTGTAACGGCCGATTTAAAACCGCAATTCACGATTCCGGCCATCCGGCACCCCGAAACCGGTCTCACCGTTTTAAGGTCAGTTCATTCGACTCGCTGACCTCCGCCGGGTCGGATTCGGATCCTCTCGCGGAAGCCGATGTCGCCTGCGCGGAATATCTCTGCTCCAGTCTTTCCCCGATGTACATGCCGATCATAAAAACGGCCCCCGTGTACACCAACACGTAAAGCGCATACAACTGTCCCACCAGCATGCCCGCCATGAAAACAGCGGCCGTGTAGACTCCGATGGATATCAATGAAAATAGACGCCGCATTGACAGAGGACTTTTTTCTAATATCCGAACGTCGTTTTTCTAGCCCGACGACGTGCGGAAGAACGGACCCAAAGGAATCACTCCGCCGGGGCTGTTTAAGCCCCCCGACGGCTTCTCCACGCGCGTTCCAGTTTTTCACCCATATACATCCCGGCCATGAAAACGGCGGCCGAGTACAGGGAAACAGAAAGGGCGTAAAAAAAGAAATGGACCATCTGAACTTTCTCCCTGATCGCGTATCGCGCTGACCCTACCTTGAGATTTTTAATTATAAAAGTTTTCCGGCCGTCGTGTCAAGCCTAAGCCGGGAGCCCCTGTCCGTTCATTTGCTTCAGATTTGCGGATAGCATGAGCCTCAGAAATCGCTTGACTTTTAGCAGATCCTTGATAAAATGGGTTCACTAATTTCAATGGGTCCTTTGGAATCGCGCCGTGGATACATCGGAACAGAAAAAAAGAAACACACCCACGTTTGACTTTATTGTCTTGCTGGGGATGGTGGCCAACCTTATCTTGGCCGTTTTCCTGATCCTTTACTACTTCGGTCTTCTCTAGTATATTTTCCGCTCATCATAATGCCGGGCGGGGCGGTGTCGGTCGTCCTGGATTTTACGGCCTTCCGGGAATGACATCTTTGGCGCAACGAAATCCAATCACCGCACTGGTCTGGTGCGGGGCCGCCATGAACCGCTTCGCGACTCTCGCATTGCCCGAAGAATCATTCCAGGAACCCCCGCGATACACCCTGAATTTTCCCGTCTCCGGTCCTTTTGGAGTTTTGAAAGGGGCGGTTTTATAATAGTCCGCATCATACCAATCGGCCACCCACTCTGCGGCATTGCCCGCCATATCGTATAAGCCATAGGGGCTCCGTCCCGCTTCAAACCGTCCCGGGGGGGCGAGGAATTTATAGCCGTCCTCTTCCCCCGTTAAATTGGCCGCCTTCTCGACGATATCATTTCCCCACGGCCATTGGAAACTTTCATCTCCCCCCGCCGCCTTCTCCCACTCGGCCTCGGTCGGCAACCGTTTCCCTGCCCATTGACAGTAATCTTTTGCGGCATTCCATGATATGCCCACCACGGGCAGCTCGGGCTTGGTGATTAAGGACAAATCGTCCTGAAAGACGGGAACCACGGGCTTGGGGTAATGGGTGTCCTCCGAGAATTTGGAGAATTGAGCTTGGGTAATCTCTTTCAGATCGATGTAAAAGGCCGGCAGGTAAACGGCATGCTGCGGCATTTCGTCCAGATCCCCGGTTGAAGCTTTGCTGCCCATTTGGAATGGTCCATCCGGAATTAAAACCATGACGGACCCATCCTCATCGGCGAGCGTTTTAAAACGGCTGAAATCCCGCGGGACGATTTGTTCTTCACTTGTCTGCGCGACTTGCACGTTCTGAGACTTGGAATCCAAGCGGCTGGTTTCCCATGCTTCATAGATGAAGACAACGATCATGAGAAAAAAAGCAGCGAAGGCGATAACCGTTCCGTAGTAAAACGCATCCTTCTTCATGCCTTATCCTTTCTTAATCCGACTATTCTCCACCCGTCGTTCGCCATGCTTTAAATCGTCAGCACTATAACCGACCATCGCCCGAAATGCAAGCCGGCCTGATTGCGTATCGAAGCGACCGATGAAGATGACCTGGGCCATTGGCAATACCGGGACTGGTCCGACGACGCCCGGATCGAGATCATGTCTATTACAGACGCCCCCGGAACTTCTCAGGAGCTGAAGGGGATAAAGCAGGTCATCCGAGGCATTGCGTTCGCCGATTCGGGGATTCCCCACGGGATCACCGGCCTGCATGCGATCACGGTGAAAGTGGTCCAACGGCCGTAAGTCCCGTCGACGGAAATAGGAAGGTGGTGTCCCCAAGGGGATTCGAACCCCTGTTACCGCCGTGAAAGGGCGATGTCCTAGGCCGGGCTAGACGATGGGGACACAAAATTAGATTGGGTTTCTAAATACTACGAGTCACCCGTTAAGCGAGGATCCGGCCTGGCCGGTCCAAGCGAGGGGCCTGGGGCACCGGACGACACTTCCTAACCTCTTTCGCACGGCCCCCCGGTTGTTATGGTGAGCCGCCCGGGATTCGAACCCGGGACACCCGCCTTAAAAGGGCGGTGCTCTACCAACTGAGCTAGCGGCTCTAATCGCATCAACAAAAAAGGAATACTAACAGACGCGTGGAAATCTTGTCAACGAAATTGGCCCTGAAGGGAGTACGGATCATCCAACAGAATGGCCTCTTCTCTTTTTGTTCCGGTCGAGATCAGGAAAATTCGGCATCCGATCAATTCTTCCAATCGCGATAAATAGTTCTTGGCCCGGACCGGCAATGGCTCGTAGCGCTGAATGCCCGTTGTCGAACATTGCCAGGCTGGCATCGTCTCATAGATCGGCTCGCAGGACTCCTGAATCGTCAAACTGCTGGGCATGTCATGATAGGTTATTCCACGGTACCGGTAACCCACACAGATGTTGATCTCTTTGCACGCATCCAGCACATCCAGTTTGGTAACCGCAACGCCGGTCAGTCCATTGACCCGTACCGCGTGCCGGACCAGAACCGCATCAAACCACCCGCAACGGCGGGCTCGACCGGTCGTCGCCCCAAATTCATGACCTCGTTCCTGAAGCTGAACGCCCGTATCATTCTTGAGCTCGGTTGGAAAAGGGCCGCTCCCAACCCGAGTCGTGTACGCTTTCACAACGCCGACCACCGCCGCGATGCGCGTCGGACCCACCCCCGTTCCCGTGCATGCCCCGCCGGCCGTGGCGCTGGAAGAGGTTACGAAAGGATACGTGCCGTGGTCCACGTCGAGATGGGTTCCCTGGGCGCCTTCGAACAAAACCCGTTTACCTTCATCGATCCATTGATTTAATAGCCAGATTGTATCGACAATGTACTCCCGAATTTCATCGGCGTATCCCATGTATTCCCGGTAGACCTTCTCCAAATCAAACCGTTCCACCTTATAGGTCTGCTCCAGCAGAAAATTCATTTCGATCAAATTTGCGGTCAGTTTTTCCCTGAAAAGATCCGGCTCCAACAGATCGCCGGCGCGGATACCGATGCGGGCCATTTTGTCGACGTAGGCCGGCCCTATTCCGCGGCCGGTGGTGCCGATCCGGCGGGCCCCTTTGAGTCTTTCGCTCTCCTTGTCAATCGCCTTATGGTAGGGCATGATAAGGTGCGCGTTGCTGCTCACGTGCAAGCGGCCGCGGACCGGAATCCCCCGTTTCTCCAAATGTCCGGCCTCTTCGATAAGGGCGGCCGGATCAACCACGACGCCGTTCCCGATCACGCACCGTTTCCTCGGATGAAGAATTCCGGACGGGATCAGATGGAGCACAAAGGTTTCCCGACCCAAGACTACGGTATGGCCCGCGTTGTGCCCCCCCTGATAGCGAACGACGCCGTCGGCCCGCTCCGAGAGCAGATCCACGATCTTTCCTTTTCCTTCATCCCCCCACTGGGTTCCAACCACAACCAACGCGGGCATCTCTCCCTCACACAAAAAAGCCCTGATCGTTGAGATCAGAGCTTTCAAACGAATGGCTCGCTGTGTCCAATCACGTTCAACTGTATCGTAGGCTCTTAGACCTGCTTTGTCAAGGAAGGAGTGGAATCGTGGTGGAGCTGGGGGGGATCGAACCCCCGACCTCCAGACTGCCAGTCTGGCACTCTCCCAACTGAGCTACAGCCCCACATAACTTAAATACGACCACGTCGATTTCCAACCGGCATAACCACCCGATCGCGCCCTCTTTTCCAGCCGGCTGAAAATTGCAATCCCAATTAACTCTATGACGATTGATTTAAAATTATCGTATCATTGTCCCACCTGGCTGTCAAGGCGGATGGAATCCAAAAAAACGGTCGCATCGCCCATGCGATGCGACCGTTGAATACTTCACCGTTTCAGAATTCAGACCCGCGTTATTTGGCGGCGAAGGCAAAATCGACCGTCGCTTTTCCCTTGGCCGGTACGGTTACCTTCATTTCCTGCCTCCCTAAGATCGGGTGGTAAGCATGAACTTCATAGGTGCCCGGCGGGATGTCATCAATGGTAAAGGTTCCATCCTCGTTGTCAATGGCATAATACGGGTTCGTCACGGGCTGGAAATAAACTTCCATGTAGTTGTGCTGGTCGCACTGTATCTTGACATCGCTCTCCTTCTTCCGAATGATCATCGGCTTCTTGATGACCTGTCCCTTCTCGGGAAGCGGAAGATTAAAGATGGTCGAGCTGCTGGCACCCACTATTTCGTAGGCATGGGGATTATGCAGCACGCCGGTGGCGGCCTTCGGATCTGTCGGGTCTGCATCTGTATTTAAGATCCGCATTTCAGCCTTTTTCACTACCACGCCCGTCAATGTGGAAGGGCCGCCTTGTACTTGAAACCGACAGATGTTTGTTTTTACATCGGTTCCATTAAATTTGAACGGTTTGCCTTTATCGATCTCTTCGATGTAGACCACAACGTCCCCCAAGGCCCCGTTCTTGACATTGACCTGCTGTACAAGGCGATGGCCTTTCCCGTCTGAATCGGCTTGTGCACAGAACTTGGGATTGGGGAATTTTGCAAAATCGAACTCCTTGGGTGCCGGAACGGCCCCCTTGAACGTCACCTTTCCGGTAATGGTTCCGCCATCGGGAACCGGAGCCTCGTCATAGGCCGAAACCATCGAGGTGCCGACCAAACCGACCGCACCCGCCGTCAGAATCGCAACGATAAACCCTTTCATCTTCTTATCTCCTTTCCTTTGTGTGAGCGGAGGGAAACTCCCCCTTCTCGTCCTGATTTAGAAAAGACCGAACTTATTGCACTGCACCACTTGTCCTTCTGGAGACCCGCTTTTTAATTAATGGATTATGATTACAGGGGGTTTCGACCCACGTTACGGTGGTCGTGCCTTTGAGAGGACTGACAGAACTCCAATGCGGAGGACCCTTTGATCGCTCTACCCTCGTGCCCCTGTAAAAACGGTAACGAAGTCTACGCCACAACATAAATCCTGTCAAGAAAAAATTTTACGCCTTACTTCTTGGGGTGTCAAGTTTAAAAACGCTCCGTCCCTTCGGTCCGGCTTGCAATGCGGACCGGAATCGATTATAAGAATGGACTAAACTTGAGAATCATTCCGAATCATGTCATCCATTTCGTCTTTTTTTATTACAGCGTTCATATCCTTGTTCGCAATCATCGACGCGACCGGAAATGTGCCCATGTTCCTTTCGATCACTCCCCACAACACCCCTGTCGAACGCGTGAAAATGGCGGGAAAGGCCGCGGTTTCGGTGTTCATCATCCTGACGGTTTTCGCACTCCTGGGCAATCGGATTTTTCAATTCTTCGGCATCACCATCGACGCTTTCCGCATCGCCGGCGGACTCATCCTGCTGAAGATTTCGCTGGACATGGTGGAGGCTAAAAGTCTCCGGACGCGCCACACACCCGAAGAAGATCAGGAAGGTCTGGCCAAAGAAGACGTCGCGATTATTCCGTTGGCCATGCCGATGCTAAGCGGCCCGGGTGCGATTTCGACCGTCATCGTCCTCACGGCTCAAGCCACCTCCGTTCCTCTGATGGGCGTTCTGCTGGCGGCAGTCGGGTTGAACGCCGGTTTCGTTTATTTGGTTCTGAGGAGCTCGACCCGTGTCGTTGCCCTTTTTAGAGAAACCGGCATGCGGATCTTGACACGGATCCTCGGCATCGTCTTAGCATCCATCGCCATCCAGTTTATCCTCACCGGACTCCGATCTTATATTTCGGCGGCTCGGTGAGGACGAGCGGGTCATCCAATAAAATACGAGGGGCAGGTCACGCAGGCAGGAACGTACCGATTCCGTTACGCGTTGTCGTCATGATGCCATAGCAAGGAATTCCTTTGGATCGGGTTTCGCCTGATCAACTCTAAAAATTCCTCACGCGTTTCTCGACGCGTTCGGAATCCACCCAGCATCGCACTGGTAATCGCCGTGGCATTCTGTTTCTCCACCCCCCGCATCAACATGCAAAGGTGCTGAGCCTCCATTACGACCGCCACCCCCTTCGGTTTGATTTTCTCCTGGATGATTTCCGCGATCTGCTGCGTCAGCCGTTCTTGAACCTGCAAACGTCGGCTAAAAACTTCCACGATCCTCGGCAGTTTGCTCAGACCGATCACCTTTTTATCCGGAAGGTAGGCGATATGGCACTTTCCAAAAAAAGGGACGAGATGATGTTCGCAAAGACTGAAGAAGTCGATGTCTTTGACGATCACCATCTCGTCGTACTTGATGGGGAAGAGCGCGCCGTTTAAGACCTCATCAATGTCCTGAGTGTAGCCCTTGGTTAAAAAATAAAACATCTTGGCCACCCGTTCCGGCGTCTTGATCAGCCCTTCGCGAACGGGATCTTCTCCAACCAGTATGAGTAATTGTTCTATGACATCCTGCAGGTGTTGCGTCTTTTCTTGGGCCTTCATGGCAATCTCTTCCGATCTTTTAATGCCTAGCCTCAAAACAAAAGCGGTAAATTTCAGTTCTCAGGCCAACGTACGGTCAACGTTTCACCGTTCACCTACTGGAGACTCCCCTGGAATTTGAACGGTGACGTCACCCAAGATCTTGGCCTGGCACGCCAATCGATGGGGAGGGAGCAACGCAGCCAAGTCCATCATGTCCTCTTCTTCAAATTCAATGCCGGTCAGGTTCTCGTGTCCTTCGACGACCACCACGCGACAGGTGCTGCAAGAGGCAAATCCGCCGCATTCGTGAGCCAGCGGAACACCCAGGAACTGGGCCGCTTCAAGCACCGACTTCTTCTCGGGAACGTCTCCGCTTCTTCCCGAAGGATGAAATGTGACTTTGGGCATAGGATCATTCCAACAGCGGCCGATGTCTCAGGACGCGACCTTCATCGTGCAGCGATGCGCTTTGATATGGGATTCAAACTCTTCCGGAAAATGGCGCAGGCTGCATTCCACCGCCACCGCGGCCCCTGTGATGACCGTGCAATCACCGCGGCCTTTGACAAACCCGCTGAGCTGTTGGAGAGACCGGAGATCTTCCGGTTTTCCGTGTCCCGCTTCAATTTTTTCAAGGATTTGATGAAGGTAATGAGTACCCATCTTACACGGAGGGCACTGACCGCAGCTTTCATCTCTGAAAAAGTTACAAAACTTCATGGTTTGTTCGACCATGCATTGGGTGTCGTCCAGCACAATGACACCCGCAGACCCCAGACCGGATCCAATCGCCTTGAGCGAGTCAAAATCCATCGAGACATCGAGGTCCTTTGGCGTTAGAAAAGCATGCGACGGCCCGCCCGGATAAACCGCCTTAAGCATCCTTCCGTCTTTTATTCCTCCGCCGAAGTCGTCGATGATTTTGCGGAGGGGAATACCAAGCGGAAGCTCGTATACACCGGGCCGGTTGACATCGCCGCTGATGGAGAACAGCATCGTTCCCGGACAGGTCTTGGTCCCGAACGACCGAAACCAGTCCGCGCCGTTGGAAACGATCGGCGGAACGTTCGAGAGTGTTTCGACATTGTTCACCACGGTCGGCTTACCGTATAATCCGTAGACGGTCGGATAAAAGGGAGGTTTGTGTTTGGGCTTTGCTTCGCGTCCCTGCATGCATTCCAGCATGGCGGTCTCTTCGCCGGCTACGTAGGTATCCGGCCCCAGAAAAATCTGGATGTCGCACGTAAATCCCTTTCCCAGGATGTTGCGTCCCAGCAATCCGTGCTTTTGCGCATCCAAGATCGCCTGTTTAACGAGCGCGATCTCTTCGGCGAAGGCCCCGTTCATAAACAGATGGGATTCCTTTGCCCCGACGGCGTAGGTCGCGATCGCGATGCCCTCTAGAAGTTGGTGGGGATTCAACCGAAGCAACAGACGATCTTTGTAGGTTCCGGGCTCATGTTCGCCCGCGTTGCAGGCCAGATAGCGTTCCAACCCCCGATGGGTCGCGACCATTTCCCATTTCTTCCCGGTTGGAAAACCGGCCCCTCCCCGTCCACGCAACCCCGAACGTTTGATCGTTTCAATGACATCGAGCGGCTGAGCCTGTCGGAGAACTTTCTCTAAAGCCTGGTACCCCCCCTTTTTTCGGTAAGTCTCCAGGTCGATCGTTCCCTGCGTTGTCTCTTTCAACAGAATCTGCTGCGTCACTTTTGTCTCCCGACCTCATCCGGACTGGCCTGAAATCACGCACCTGATGATCAAGGTTGTGGATCGAGGCCATATAGCGAGTTCATATTTGGTTTAGATTAAAGGTAATGGCTTAACGCCATAAAAAAAAGCATCGGGATGGAAAGATAGAAGTTGGCGCGAGAGGCCAGATAAGCCTTCCGAGCCATGGCTGCCATCTCGGCCGGTGGCGATTGTTGCTTGGCCGCCGCGTCGGCCGTCATCTGAATGATTCGTTTTTGATTCGGCCAGATGATCGCCCAGACGTTAAAGAGCATGATAATTCCCAGTGCCGCACCAATGCTGATGGAAACCTCCCAGGCCCCGCTGCCGCCGCCCCATTTCCTCATCAGGATTATAAGGCCGGCTAGAACCGTAACCGCCGCACTCCATCGAAACCACCATAAGGCGGGTGGCATCAACAGCGGCACAATCTTCCCCTTGGTCCCCGCATCGAGACTTTTCATGAAGTTGACATTCACCAGGTTGAAAAAATAAAGAAGACCAATCCATGTAATTCCGGCTAAAAAGTGAATCCAGCGGAACAGCAACTCGAACGGATCGACGCCCGGCATAATGCCTCCTTGGTTATAATCGTTGTAAACACAAGAATTAAATTGACTTTTTGTACAAATACCTTGTCGGATTTACAAAGAGTCAAACGTATAATAAAATACACCTCCTCATTTTATATTGTCAACTCAATAATCAGCACACGGATCGACGTGGTTTGGCTGAATTTTTTTCGGAAAGGTATGAGCTCGGGCGGCTCACAGGATTAGCAGAAGAAATATCCGGATGAGACGTCAGCGAAACACCAATCGCTTCCGCGTCTTGCTCCCGATCGGCGCAGGCCGATTTTTTCGATTGGCCAGGATCACAGGATCAATGATCTCACCGCAACCAAGGCACCGCCAGCCAAAAAAGAATAACGCCCCGGTATCATCCCGAAGGTCCTCAAAGGGTTCGCGAACCATGTAGCTTTCACAACGTGGACATTTCATGCCTTAAATCCCTCGCCTCCAATATTGAAACATTGTGTTTCATATTTGAATTATACAGATCAAGGGAAAGGGTTGTCAAGGCAAAATCGATCATGTCTTTCAAAAGAGAATCATGATAGACAGATTGTGATTTACACGGGCCCTTGCTTTACGATGTTATGAAAGGGCAGAAATAGGATGGTCAGCGGAACACTGCCTCAAGGTAATCTAATGAGGAGGGTTTATCCATTCGAGGATTTATTCGCAGAACAGCTTATTCCAAACTCCTTGATTTTCCTCCACAAAGTTGTCCGACTAATCTTGAGCTTTTCGGCTGCGGCCTGATAGTTCCAGTCGGTCTGTGATAGGGCCTTCAACACCAGTTGCCTCTCCAAGATCTTAAGAGGGTCTTCTTGCTTAATAGCCTGATCAATAAAATCGTCCTTCACATAAAACATGTCTCTAGGCAAATGAGACGGCAGGATTGTGCCGCCATGGCAAAGAACAACGGCATGCTCGATGATATTCTCGAGACCCTGTATGTTTTCAGGATAATCGTAATTAAGTAGTATTTCCATAGCAGCTGGGGCTACGGATTTGATTTTCTTTCCCAATAAAGTGTTAAACCGCTTTAGGAAATGTTCCACGAGAAGAGGGATATCGTCACGCCGCTCACGAAGGGGCGGCAGCACAATCGGAACCGACCGAAGCTGATCATAAAGCTCGCCTAGAAACTCACCCTCTTCAACGGCCGTTTTGATATCCCGGTGAGTGGCTGCTATGACTCGAATGTTTGTGCGAATTTTCCTATTATCTCCCACCCGAACAAACTGTTTTTCCTTCAAGAATTTCAACAATGCGACCTGCAATGTGGACCCGATGCACCCAATCTCATCAAGAAAAAGCGTGCCTCCGTCAGCCAGTTCCAGGCGGCCGGCTCGATTCGAAACCGCACCCGTAAAAGCGCCCTTGATATAACCGAATAACTCACACGCCAACATCGCATCGGTCAGACCATCGCAGTTGACTTTTACAAACGGCTTTTCACTGCGGGGACCGTTTTCGTGGATGGCGTGAGCCAAAAGCTCTCGACCGGTACCCAGTTCGCCCTCGATCAGCACACTGGATTCGCTTCGAGACATTTCGGGCAAAAGGGCACAGAGGCTCTGCATCCGGTGATTTTTGCCGATGATGTTTTCAAAGGAGTATTTCCCCCTCAAAGCTTCGTTTAAGGCTTCGATCTGTGATCGATCACGAATGATCTCTACCCCTCCGATCACCCGACCGCTTCTGTTCCTTAAAAGCACCGTGTTCGTGCTAATCGTCACCAGTTTTCCGTTCTTATTCCTTAAAACCGTCTCGTAATCGTGAATGTTTCGGCTGGTTGACAAGGTTTGCTCAAGAAGGCACTCATGATCACAGGCCGCGCATCGAACCACCTGGGCACAGGACATCTCTTTGGCCTCTTCCTTCGAGTAGCCCAGCAAGCGCTCGGCGGCCTTATTCAGGTATTTGATCTTTTTATCTAACCCGATGGTGACAACGCTGTCGTTCAATGAATCAAGAACCACCTCGGTGTCGATTCGTTTAGTATCCAGTGTTTTCATAGCTAGAAATGATTCTAACCCTCTGTTTCTCCTTAGTCAACATCGATCTTTCGATCAGCCGATCATACGGTCGACGTCCGCACAGAGTTCTTTTACGCCTTCGGACGACTTTCTTAATCCCGCGGTCTCTTCCGACGTAAGTTCAAACTCCACAATCGATTCGATACCCCCGTGGCCCAATTTGGCCGGTACTCCAACAAACAGGTTTTGAACACCGTATTCGCCTTTGCAGAGGGCCGCACAGGGAAGGATTTTTTTCTTGTCTTTCACAATCGACTCGACCATCTCGACAATCGCGGCGGAGGGAGCATAGTAGGCGCTTCCAGTCTTCAGCAGTTTGACGATTTCGGCTCCGCCGTCACGGGTTCGCTGAACAATCACATCCAGCCGTTCCTTCGGGATCAACTTCGTGACGGACACTCCGCCCACCGTTGTGTAACGGGGAAGAGGAATCATGCTGTCTCCATGCCCGCCCATTACAATCGCCCGGACCGTCTCGGACGAAACACGAAGCTCTTGGGCGATGAAGGTCGCCATGCGAGCCGAGTCCAATACACCAGCCATGCCGATAACCCGTTCCCGGGGGAATTGTGTCGTTTTGTAGGTCACGTACGCCATGGCATCCAAGGGATTGGAAACAACAATAATGACGGCCTCCGGCGAGTGAACGGCCACCTTCTGAGCAACGGTCTTGACGATCTTGGCATTGGTGGACAATAAATCGTCGCGACTCATCCCCGGCTTCCGGGGAACTCCGGAAGTGATGATGACCAGATCGGATCCTTCCAAATCGGCATAATTATCCGTTCCGCGAATTTGGGTGTCATAACCGTATATCGGTGCCGATTCGGCAAGATCCAAGGCCTTGCCTAAAGCCACATCTTTATTGATATCAACCAGAATCAATTCTTCAGCAAGCTCTTTCTCGATCAACCGCTGCGCCGTCGTTCCCCCAACATTACCCGCGCCAATGATTGTAATTTTTCTTCTCTTCATATCGGAGAGCTCCTCTGCATTTTTACCGACTTATTGTTACTTTGGGAATTTTGAAATACGATATCATACGGTGAAAGTGAGGTCAAGGAAGGTGGAATAACAAACACAAGAGAATGTCATCTTAACTGGACGGCCAGCCGATGGGAACCATTTCGGGCATCGGTTTTGGTCTCGACGGTCCGCATGTAATGCAACCAGGAAAACGGTGAGCGGTGATCACAGATGCCTTTCCTCGGCCAATAATCGAGTCGCCTGATCGGCCGGAAGTGGTTTACTAAACAGATACCCCTGTATTTCATGGCATCCCACGGAACGTAAAAATTTAAGTTGTTTCACCGTTTCCACACCTTCGGCAATCACCTTGAGGTTGAGGCTGTTGGCCAAGGTGATGATCGCTTTAACAATCGCCGCGTTATCTGGATCCGACGGTATATCGACAATAAAAGACCGGTCAATCTTCAAACTGTTGATCGGGAAACGCTTCAGATAACTCAACGAGGAATAGCCAGTTCCAAAATCATCAACCGCAATTTGAATGCCCATTTTTTGCAGTTGACGGAGCATCTCGATGGTTGTCTCCGCGTTTTCCAGCAAAACACTCTCCGTCAATTCCAACTCAAGATGATGGGCTCGAGGCCTGTTTCCTTCAAGACCCGGTTCACCACCTCCACCAGGTCTTGATGACGCAGTTGACGAGGAGATAAATTCACGGCCATGGGTATGGGACGGAACCCGTCCCCCTTCCAAATTTTGGCCTGCACACACGCCGTGCGAAGCACCCATTCTCCAAGGGGGATTATGACCTCCGTCTCCTCAGCCAAAGGAACAAATTCCGCCGGTGGAACTAATCCTAAATCGGGATGCTGCCACCGCACCAACGCTTCCATTCCGATGATTTGCCCAGTGGATAGGTTTACCATTGGCTGGTAGTGTAAAAGCATTTCCTGCTTTTCCAAAGCGCGCCGAAGGCTGCTCTCGAGCAGCAGGCGCTTTGTAGCCTTCGCGTTCATTTCAGGCGAAAAAAATTGGTAATTTTTACCCAATTCCTTAGCCCGGCTCATCGCCGTATCCGAATTCTTCAGCAAGGTCTCGACGTCTTCCCCGTCGTTCGGGTAAAAACTGATTCCGATGCTGGGATTTGCAAAGAGTTCGCGATTCTCCAACAGGAACGGTTTCTTAAAAACCTCAAGGATCTTTTGGGTAATTAATAATGAGCACATCCTGTCCCGCCGCGATATCCTCGAGAATGACCGCAAACTCGTTCCCTCCCAAACGAGCTACCGTATCGCCGTCCCGCACAGCGGTCATGAACCGCTCTGAAACAGCCTTCAACAACTGGTCGCCCGCGTTATGCCCGAGGGTGTCATTGATCAATTTAAAACGGTTGAGATTTAGAAGCAAAACAGCCACCAAACGCTTGCGCCAAAAGGTTCTTGCGATGGCTTGGGCCAGACGATCCAAGAAGAGGGTCCGATTGGGAAGACCCGTTAAGGCATCATAATTGACAGCCTGTTGAAGACGCGCCTCCGAACGCTTGTGCTCCGTAATATCCCGAACCAACGCAAATCCTCCGACGATGCCCCCCGCTTCGTTTAAAATGGGCCCAAAGTGAGCCTCCAAAAAACTAGGTTCCTCACCCATTCGGTGATACATCCTGTCTTTAACAACGCCGGCCTTCCCGAGGAGCGCCTCATAAATAAACCGGTCCTCACGGGTCTCTTTCAAGCCCGGAAACAGGTCCAAGGCATGTTTTCCCAAAACGTCCGTCTGCTTCAACCCGGTAATCCGTTCCAGAGCGGGGTTCCAAACGGTGAGGCACCCACCCCGATCGAAGGCAAGAATGCCATCCACGCTGCTGTTGATCAGCCTTTCAAACACCGTCCGCATTTCCGAATTGGCCTGCAGCAGTTCTTGTGAACTCAGATCCAAAGAGCGCTCCAACATCGCGCGATCGGCGTCAAATTGTTGATAGGCCTGATTGACGGCGCCAAGAAAATCTCGGCAGTTTTTCAACAAAGATTCGGAGTCGACGCGGTATTTTTTCAGTTGACGTTTCAGCAAGCTATGCAGCGGTTCCAAAAACTACCTCTCCGAAAAGGTGGTGATCGTCATGGTTTGATTATGCAATTCGCATTTCGCGTCCCGAGAAAACGGCGAGATTTCTCCGTAAGAATAAAACCCGGTGAGCACGGTTCGATCTCCGAGAATCTCCTGAACGCCCTCCACCTCTTCTTCAATTCTCTGTTTGAGAACTAGCCTGCGGCCGACGCAACTGATCAGAATCGCCAGATCCGGTGCGGATGAGCCAATGGCTTCGTGACTGATTTTGGCCGCACCCACCGCACCATCGATCAAGCGATCAAAATTCGCCTTCATCAGGCGAGCATAGGCTCCCTCCGGAACGTCCCCGGCAAACGTCATGCTCCTCTCCCTCTCATCAATGGATAAAATTGTGCGGACCACACCGGCGGTCCCCTCCTGAATCCTAAGACTTAAAGGATAGAGCAAACCGGTCGCGGGAAGCCCCTTGGCATGTTCGCCCAAGTAATTTCTATACAGGTCCAATGCCGATTTACCATCCAGCTCGTACAAAACATTGCCGCTGGAACGGGTGATCAATCGTTCAGGGCCAAAGGGGTCCCAACCTCCCATGGAACCGCAACCGACTTTCAATCGTTTTCCGTATAATCCGAGCACCCCGACAGTATTCGGCTTGGCCGGACTGTCGCAAAGGACAAGAGTTTCTTTGAATCGCTCCCCGTCTGCGGATAATCCCCCCGTGATCGAGACCCCTCACGGCAGATTTTTTGTCAGGCCTCTGACCAAATCACTTCCATTCACCGTCAGTCCATCGGATAGGACAAGGACGTGAACCAATTCGGCCGGATTCAGCGCTTGGCCTAGTCGTTCACCGGCTTCGAAACTGTTCTTTAATTTATTGATCGGGACGTGCGCTCCTTGGAGTCGGGAATAATCAAACTTCACAGCGGTGGCTACTACTGAATCATCGGAGACCTGGGTGCCGCAAATCTCACCGGCCGTTGAACAGCCGAAGACACGGGCATTGGGATAAGCCTTCTTGAACTCACCCAGCCAGTTTCTTTCTTTTAAAATGGACGTGCCCCCGAACAAGAGGACCAATTGGGCTGACGGACCCAATCGCCCGATCGCTCCCGAGTCCCACCCGACGCTTCTTATCCAGCGATTCTGTTCAATCACCATCGCCTATCTGCCTATCTCCTTGCCGATTTTTCAAACGGCGGGCGAGGTCTTTAGTCCCCCCAAAAAACCCCGAGCCCCGATTCAGTTTCGAATCGGCGCTCGGGTTCATGCAAAAGCGTTCTTGGGCTGGTATGCATGACTGTCCTTGTCATTGAAGAAAAGAACGGGCGGGTTGTGAAGCGTCAGCCTGGAAAATACTTGATTGATGTCATTCCTGTTGCGACAGCCCGTTAAATCAATGATACCATAAAAAAACAGGCCTGAAGGACAGTTAAGCCTTATGGGTTCGGCGAGTGGTCTTGCTTTTTCCACCGTTTATAGAGCATCGGAATGAGGCTCAGCAGAATCAACAGTCCAACGGCCAAAGCGAATCTCCAGGAATAGATATGGGTGAGCGTACTGCCCAAATAGACATAGGCAAAAGTCCCCGGAATAATGCCCAAGAAAGTTCCCAAGATGTAGTTCCGCGCACTGACCTTGGAAATGCCGGCAACGTAGTCCAGCGCATTGAACGGCACCAGCGGAATCAGCCGCAGGAAAAAGATCACCTGAAATCCGTGCGAGGCCGCCTGGGCATCCAGTGCTTCTATCGTTTTGAATTTTTCCTTAAGCATCCCCGATACAAAATCGCGGCCCAGAAAACGACCGACAAAGAAGGCAAGCGTCGCTCCGATCGTCGCCCCCAACACGGTCAGAATCGTACCCCACAACGGCCCAAAGGTCAATCCGCCCGAGATCGTGATGATCCATCCGGGAATGAAAAAGACCGGTGCAATGCTGTAAATTAAAACATACAGAATGGGGGCAAGATTTCCGACCGATTGGATCGTCTCACGGATTTGATCTGGGCTAAGATTCCGACCCACATCGGTCCATCGAAATAGCCCGATACAGACGATGATAAAAAATAAGAATCCAAAAAACTTCAGGGTCTGCCAGGAAAACCGCATGGGCATTTCAACCTTCTTCGGTTGTCTGCTTTCCTCGCAGGATTACGGCACCACGATGATTTCGCCCGACATGTGATGGAAAGGAAGGTGGCACATATACAGATATTCGCCAGGATTCGTAAAGGTTTTTCGGTATGTTTTCCGAGGAGGCAATTGCCCGACATCGATCACGCGCATTTCCGGTGAAAGCTCCTTGGGGTTGCAGGGATCACCTCCCCCGCTACTGACGAGAGTATGCGTTTCGTAATCCTGGTTGATCCACTCCACCGTTGTCCCGGATTTGACCGTCACAATCGGCGGATCATAGGCTTTGTCACACCGACTCTCTGCGTCCGTGACAATCCGAATCGTGACAACTTGAGGGTGGGCAGGCTGAACGGGTTCCGGCGGAGACTCGGCCGATCTTCCGATTTTCCATCCAACCAGAACGCCCAAGATTACAGCCCCTAGGACAAGAACATCTTTTTTCATCCAGACGATTCCCTGCAAATGTCCTGGCCAAATAAAAACTCATGTAGGGGGCCCGGATCTCTGCCCCTACATGAGTTGATGAAACAACAATGCTTCTTGCTAAAGCTCTGAACCGGAAGCTCAGGAGCGAACGTCAACCGCGACCATCCGCCCTTTCTCTTCTTTGTAACCGACCATCACACGGTCTTTGACCTTGAGGTTCTCGAGAATCGTGTCGGTCGCCGCAAAGGTCATCGGTTGATCCGTCTCGGCGTCTTCAATCGTAAAGGTCTTAGCCTTTGCATCAATCGCCGTGATGCTACCGACATGCCTGCCGGGTCCGGCCGATTTGCAAGCCCAACCGCTTGCTGCGGAACCCGCCAGAAACATGGTCAAGATCGCCATCATAAGAAAAGTTCGATTCTTCATGACACACCCCTCCTTTTTCTATATTATGGACATTATGCCTTAAATCGTTTGGGTTTTGCAACACCCCAAGCCCTGAAAACCTGATTGAGGATAGATTCATATTGAGACTTGACGGGAATTGCTTAAACTGATATAGTTGATCTGCAAATAACGGAAACCGCCCTTCGTGATGTTTCGGTTATGGGGGGCGGTTTCGTGTGTCTGGAATATATTGAGGAGACTGGAATGAATCGATCGCTTGCCGCAACAGAAACACTTGCGAGACCGACAGACTATCTCGCGATCACATTGTTTTCAATCACCGTACTTGTCGCTTTGGTCGGGGTCCCTATTTTTGGTTTCATACATGGTTTTACGGGTCTGGATTGGACCATGTTCGGGATCCTGTATATCGTAACCGGCCTGGGCATCACGGTAGGATACCATCGCCTGATTTCTCATCGGAGCTTTAATTGTCCGGATCCCGTGAAAATCATTCTTCTCATCGCCGGGGGGTGGGCGTTTCAGAATTCGGCCTTGAAGTGGTCGGCCGACCATGTGCGACATCATGCCAAGGTGGATCAAGAAGAAGATCCCTACAACGCCACCAAGGGCTTCTGGCACAGTCATGTCTTCTGGTTATTTATGAAAGACCCTTTTGCTGATGATAAATACACGACCCAATTCAAAAAAGATCGGTTGATCGTTTGGCAGGATGAATTCTATATTCCCATTCTCATTTCCGGCTTCGCACTGCCTTTTTTGGCGGGATTTTTACATGGAGGATGGATGGGTGGCCTGGGTTGCTTCCTTCTGGCGGGTGTGGGCAGGGCCTTTCTGGTGCTCAACTCAACGTTCTGCATCAACTCGATCTGTCATATGTGGGGGGATCAGCCCAACGGAACAAACAACAGCAGCCGGGATAGTTGGTGGATCTCTCTCATCACGTTTGGCGAAGGCTATCACAACTACCACCACACCTACCCCAAGGATTATCGCAACGGCCCCAAGTGGTATAATTTCGATCCGTCGAAATGGTTGATTTTCAGCCTGCGTACAGTGGGGCTGGCGGGCGATCTTTATCGGGCCTGTCCCAAATCATAATTCACGCATCTGCAGGTAAAAGCGGTTCCCCGTTCACATAACAAGAGTCCCTCTTTTTCAGCGGGCCTCGCTCATTAATCTTATCGGTTATGTTTTCTTTGAAACCTCGATAAATTTCAAGCGAAGGCTGTAGAGGGTTTGTTGAAGTAATTCGGACTCGCTTTTTGTCAGATTGCCCTTGGTCTTTTCCTCGAGCATTCCAAGCAAGTCAATCAGTTCCCGGGCTTGTACAAGATCAACCGGCGGGGTCGAACCTGGAATCGCGGGTACACCGGGAACCCGGGCCTGTCCTATGGCCATCAATGCGGAAGCCCCAACCGAAAGAATAAAAGAAGAGAAATCCAACCGACCGCCGGTTGGAGATCCCCGGGGATCCCTCGAGGGCCCGGCTCCAGATCTTGAATTTGTCTCTGCTTGAGCCCCGGAGTTTTCAACCCGTTCCCGTCGATCCGACACCGAAATAGACGGGTCCATTCTACCTCTTTCTTTCAGCGGCTTAGGCGGTTCGAGATGTTGAACCTCTAGTTCAGGGAGGGTCAGATCCAGGTCATGCAGGGGACGCGGCCTGTGCTTCCCTTCTTTCGGCGGGCCCGGTGCCGGTTTGGCGGATTGTTTGGTTGGGGCGGGATTGGGCAGAACCGGTTTTTCTTCCGTGACCGACAACGGTGTGGCGCACTGCGAACAAACGTCGCCGCTTCTTTCTTCGTGCCCGCATGCCGGACAGCGCATAACTCCTCACATTATCAGGACCAAGAACGTATGGATATTGATTTAAGTATACCTCGTTCCTATTCCTAGCGCAATTGTCCTAAACCCGAATGGGAAAACGTCCTTGACAGCCTGGAAGATGCCCGGTATCATGGGAATCCGAATTAACGGAAATTTCGATTCTTTAACCTCATCGATAAGAAACGGGGGGATTCGCTCCGGATGACTCGTTGGATAGCGGTATCCATCTTGGTCATCCTTTGGTTGCTGCCCGGTTGCAACACGGACGAACCAGGAAATCCCACGACCGTGATTAACGCTAAGGCGCCGGAAGAACACACAAATGGTGAAGCCGCCTTCAATCGGTACTGCGCAATGTGCCATGGGAAGGGGGCGACCGGAACGGACCATGGTCCGAGCTTCCTCAGCCGAATCTATGCGCCGGATCATCATGGCGATTCAGCCTTTCTTCTCGCGCCACGGATAGGTGTCCGGGCCCACCACTGGAGCTTCGGCGACATGCCGAAGATCCAGGCGGTGTCGGAGGCGGAACTGAAAGAGATTGTCGGCTACATCCGCTGGCTGCAGCGAGAAGCCGGAATCAAGTAAGAAGGGCTTCTGCCATGTCAAACGCATCCTTCTCATCCCAAGAACGCGAACGCCTCTTGCCATTTTTTACGAATCTCGATCGGGATACTTTTGGTCTTAAGCTCCCACAGGAAGTAGCCGGAGCGCTTTTTTCACGATACAGCCGGTCGTCCAAAGATCTCCGTCGGGTTTTCTTAGACGAATTTTTAGGCGAATTCGGAGCGTTCCATGCGCCGCCGGCACCTGACGATACTGACTCCCTGAAAAAAGCGCGCGCTTTTTACGATCGTGTCCTCGTCGGTTACGGAGACGATTCCGTCGCCCAATTGGGCGGAGCACACATCGCATGCGAAGGAATCTCCAACGTTGCGGCCAATCTGATCGAAGATGCACGGATCGGCCTCGCGCCACTGGAGAAGTCCACGCGGTATGTTCGATTCGATAAAAAAGATTCCGAAAACGAATATCTGTTCTACAAAGAACCCCGTATCATGGCCTCAAGGCATGCCTCAAGTTACCTTGAAGTGATGAATCTGCTCTTTCAGACCTACGCCCGGCAGATGGATCCCATGATCGATTTTATTACCCGGCGTCTGCCTATCACTGAAATGCCTTTTAAACATCCTCAAACAGGCGAGACGTTGACCTATACGGATATCGAACGCGAAGCCGAACTGAAAAAATGGGCTCAAACCGCCTACCGAGGCACGATCCGCGCGCATGCCTGCGATATTCTCCGGGGTTACCTTCCCGCCTCGACAAAAACCAACGTCGGGTTCTTCGGCACCGGGCAGGCGTTTGAGTACTTATTGACCAAATTTTATTCCCATCCCTTAACCGAGATGCGTCAGCTCGCCGAGCAGATGCACGCTGAATTAAATGGGATGATTCCTTCCTTTGTCAAACGGGCCCGCCCCAACAGCTACCTCCGTGAGACGCACCAAAATACACGTGCATCCGCTCAACAACAGACGATCGGTCTAGACAAGGCTCCATCCGATGCGGTCGTACTGGTGGACTACGATGCCGACGCAGAAGAAAAAATATTGTCGGCTATTCTTTACCCGCATGCCCGGCTTCCGATGACACAGCTCCGGGCCGAGATCAAGTCGTGGGACTTGGATCGTCGCTCACGGCTGCTGAATGCATATCTCGATCGCCGAAAGCACCGGCGGGATAAACCGGGACGGGCGCTGGAGCAGGCTTATTACACCTTTGACCTGCTCGGTAACCTTGGCATGTATCGGGATCTTCATCGGCACCGGATCCTGTCGCAGGAGCGTCAGGATTTCAGCACAGAGCACGGGTACGATACACCCGATGAGCTGGCCCAAATCGGATTTAAAAAGGACTTCGACCGGTGCATGATTCAGGCAGCCGATCTCTACGACCGGATTTACGCGGATCTTCCGCAGGAAGCCCAGTACATCGTACCGTTCGCCTACCGGGTCCGATGGTATATGAAGATGAATCTCCGGGAGTTGGTTCATATCGCCGAACTTCGCACAATGCCGCAGGGACATCCCGATTACCGATCCATGGTTCAGGAGATCTGCCGCAAGGTCGAATCCCTCCATCCGACCCTGCTGCGATACGCCACGTTTATTGACCGGAAGGAATACCGCATGGGACGGCTCCAGTCCGAGATGCGTACGGAATACAAAAAATCCATCCTCACCACGGATCCTCAATCCCAGCCTTAACGCCCGATCGAAGAAAAATTTGATGCAGGACACAAACCGCTTCGCGTTAAAAGAATGGGCCGTCGTTCTGAAGTCCTTATCGGAGGGACGACAAGTTCTGCTGCTGCGCAAGGGGGGTCTCATCGAAAAGAACAGGCGCTTTACGGTTCAGCACACCGAATTCTTTCTCTATCCGACCTATCTTCATCAACAACGCAAGGGCATTGTTCCGGCTTGGACTGCGAAGCTGGAGCAGATACTGGAATCCATGCCCCCGGAAGGTCAGGTGCCCTTGTCCCATTACGCCGTCGTACATCGGGCTTTCTGGATCGCCGATCCGGATCGGATTCAAACGCTGGCCGCTTTTCATATTCTGAACAACGAGGAAGTGCGGAAGCGTTTTTTCTACGGTCAGACCCCGGGACTCCATATGATTCTACTGCGCGTTTTTCAACTTCCCCAACCGTTCGGGTTGCCGATCCGCTCCCATTACGCCGGCTGCCGATCGTGGGTCGATCTCACACGGGAGCTGTCCACTTCCGGCTGCCGGCCCGTTCTTGACGACGAAGCCTTTGATCGAGAGGCCCGCCGCATCGCCGCCCTGGTTCAATAGCCCGTCAAGCCGGCAAACGCAACCTACTCAGTTATCAAAAAAGACTTGACACGGCTTGAGGCCGGTGCTAAAATTTGTCCAAAATAGACTAACCGGTCAGTTTTTTCTGTGTGGTTATGCCGAGCAAAGGCGAATTGACAAAACAAAAATTGCTTAGAACCGCGCGGGAGTTGTTTTATCTCAACGGATACACCAACACCAGCATCGATGAGATTTTGAAGTCCAGCAAGATCAAAAAAGGGAACCTGTATTTCCATTTCCGGAGCAAGGAAGAACTGGGATACGCGGTGATCGACAGCTACCTGGCAGAGGAGACCGAAGTGATCGACCGGTTCTTGGCCGGACCGGGCCGCCCGATGGAGCGGATCTACCGGCTGCTCGACTCCTCCAGCAAGCATCTCCGCAAGCAGGGCTGCCGCGGCGGTTGCCCCATTGGAAATTTTGCGCTGGAGATGTCGGATATTCACAACGGATTCCGGAAGAAGATCAACAAAGTCTTTGACGCTTGGTGCAACCGCCTGGAAAAACTCCTATCGGAAGCAAAACGGAACGGCGAGCTCCCGCCTTCCATCGACCCGAAAGCCCTGGCTTGCTTCATGGTCGCGGTTTGGGAGGGCGGGGCGATGTTGGTCAAGACCCGCAAAGATCCGCGGATCCTAGGCGATTGCATCAAAAGCTTGAAAGGAATCGTCGAGGCCTGCCGGGTATAAAATTTTTTACCGGTTTGATCAACCGACTGGTCGGTCAATTTTATTAAAACTCGAAGAAAGGAGGTCTTCGATGCGTTGCCCTCGTTGCAGTGGTTTGATGGTCGAGGATTGGTTTCAGGATATTCGAGATGACACGGGGCGTCTGAATTTTGAAGGTCTGCGTTGTCTGATCTGCGGCGAAGTCGTCGATCCCGTCATTCTTCACAACCGCCGGATCGGACCGGAAGGCACCCCGGCGCGACGGCGCAGGCGCTTGAACCCGGCGGGGGTTTCATAATGCCCCATGGAAGGCCGGGAACCCGCCTGCAAACTCTTTATCCGATCGTTGTATTCGGCGTCGTCTTGTTTTATATCGGCACCGCGATACTGATCTTTTTGTACACCCTAATGATCCGGCTGGTTCCGGTCAAGATTCCGACAAGCGACGTCTCACCGGATCGAATCAAGCACGGGCGGCCATAAAACACGGGCCAACCATCGGGACGGTTCGCAGACCATCCGGGCCGCCATCCACCGATTGGAACCCTGCGATTGATTTTCGGAACCAAACCCATTATAGTGTCGGACATCCGCGCCGTTTGGAGGCGATCCCCCTCAAACCACACCCCGAAGCTAGAAGCGGTTCCATGAATCAAGGTCCCCGGATAATCGATTCAAGCGAAACAGCCGATGCGGTTATCGTGGGGGGGGGTATGGGCGGTCTGCTGTTGGCCCTGATTCTGGCCCGCGGCGGCCGGACCGTGATCATCGTCGAGCGCCAGCCCAAGCTCCTTCCTATTGCCCGCGGGGAACTTCTCCAGCCGAACGGTCTCCGGATCTTGGATCGGCTCGGATTGTTGGATAAGCTCAAGTCGCTTCCGGCCTATCCGGTCCACCGGTTTCATTTCCACCGCATCGGCGGCAGAAAGCTTTGCACTGTCGATTACCAGACGCTCCCTCCCCCTTGGAATTATGCACTGATCACGCGGCCGCATCATCTGCTGAACCTTCTTTTGGACCAACTTGAACAGGCCGGCCGCGCCCGCCTCCTGACCGAAACCGACTTCCAAGAACTGCTGTTCGAGCATGATACGGTCGTCGGCATCCGGGCCGAGCAGAACGGCCGAACCCTTGAACTCCGCACGCCGCTCGTGATCGGATCGGATGGGGCCTATTCCAAGGTCCGACGGGCGATGGGAATTCGATCCCATTTGCATGCGTATCGAGAAGGTTACCTTACCATGGTTGTTCCGAGCCCGCCGGGGTTCTCCAACGATGCGCGGTACTACGTCGGACGCGGCCAGATCCTCGGACTGTTCCCCGTGTCGGGCAGCGAACTGTATCTTTTTTACATGATCGATGCCGCCGATCGTGAAGCGATCAAGCAGCGCCGTGTCGAAACGGTGACCGCGGCGATTGCCAAGATCGACTCCGCATTGACCGAACCTCTGCGATCCGTCACCGCATGGGATCAGGTAGGATACATGCCCTGCGTACGGGTCCGGGCGAAGCGCTGGACGGCCGACGGCGTCGCGCTGATCGGGGATGCCGCGCACGCCATGAATCCTCATGTTGCTCAAGGCCGCAATCAGGCCATGGAAGATGCGGCGGTCTTGGCCGAGGTGATCCAGGAAAGCTTCACCCCGGGAGGGTTCCCCAAGGCGAGGCTGAACCGTTATGAGCTAGAACGGCGGCCGTCGGTGGAGCGTCTTCAACGAATGGGCGATGAACTCACCCTGTTATGGAACACAGCCTTGCCGCCCCTGACATGGCTTCGGGACCGGATTTTCGAGGGAATGGAGCGCCATCCCGATGTGCGGGATCGGGTCCTCAAGACGATCTCCGGGCTGGAGATCCGGCCCATGGGGATGGTCAACCGTCTTCGCGTTTTCCTGCCCTAACGATCCCCATCGCGGTTGCTTTTATCGGCTCTTGCGGATAGAATTATCCAAAAAGGAGATGCCGATGCCCGATTATTCCCCCGGTTTAGCCGGGGTTCCCGCGGCGAAATCCAGGATCAGTTACCTTGACGGCCAAAAGGGGATTCTTGAATACCGGGGATTTCGGATCGAGGCCCTGGCCGAAAAGAGCCACTTTATCGAAACCGCCTATCTTCTTCTCTTCGGCCGCCTGCCCGCCCCGCCCGAACTGGATCGTTTCGGCACGGACCTCCGTTCCCACCGGCGGATCAAGTACCGGATCACGGACCTGATGAAATGCCTTCCGGAGCATGGACATCCCATGGACGCTCTGCAGGCCGCGGTGGCGGCGCTCGGAATGTTTTACCCGGCTAAAAATGTTCAGGACCCGCAGGTTCAATACGATTCGGCGGTGCGCCTGATCTCAAAATTTCCAATTATCGTCGCGGCCCATGCCCGGATGCGCCACGGGGACGATCCGATTCCGCCCCGCGCGGATTTGAGCCACGCGGCTAATTTTTTATACATGCTGACCGGTAAAGAACCGGAACCCATGATGGCCGAAATTCTGGACACCTGTTTGATCCTGCATGCCGAGCACACCATGAACGCCTCGACCTTCAGCGGCCTTGTCGCGGCCTCCACATTGGCCGACGCTTACACCGTCGTTTCTTCCGCCATCGGGACCCTTTCCGGCCCGCTTCACGGGGGGGCCAACGAGCAGGTGCTGGACATGCTTCGCGAAATCGGGTCGGTGGCCAATGTCCGGCCGTACATCGAAAAGAAACTCGCGGCCAAACAGAAGATCATGGGCCTTGGACACCGGGAATACAAGGTGAAGGACCCCCGGGCTGTAATATTGCAAGCGCTGGTGCAGAAGATGTTCGCCCGCTACGGCCAATCGCCCCTTTACGAGATCGCACAGGAGACCGAGCGGGTCGGAACGGAACTGCTCGCAAGCAAGGGCATTCACGCTAATGTTGACTTCTATTCCGGAATTGTGTATGAGAAGATGGGGATCGACAAAGACCTCTTCACGCCGGTCTTCGCCCTGGCGCGGGTCGTCGGTTGGCTGGCCCACTGGATCGAACAACTGAAGGACAACCATATTTTTCGTCCGACCGAAATTTACGAAGGCGCGCATGAGCAGACGTATCTTCCATTGAATCAGCGATCTTCATCACCCCGACTCTGAGAAAGGAGGCAGCATGCCCAAGAAAACCCGGAAATCCAAACCGAAAAAGATTAAAAAGATCGCCCGCAAACCGTCCAGGAAATCCGCAAAGAAATCGGTCAGGAAGAAGGTAACCCGGAAGCGCACGACCCGAAGAAGCAGCAAATCGGCCCGCCGACCCGCCGCAGCCAAAGCGATTACACCCGTAAAAACCCCCCGGACACCGGTGAAGCGGAAAACCGCTCCGACCGTTCCTCCGATGATCGCGGAAGAGCGTGTCGGCCTGGTGACGCATTACTACTCCCATTTGAGCGTCGCGGTCATCAAACTGGATCAAGGGGCTCTCCAGGTGGGCGACACCATTCACATCAAAGGCCACACGACCGATTTTCAACAGCGCGTGGAGTCGATGCAGGTCGAATACCAACCCATTCCGAGAGCCCAGGCGGGCGAAGAATTCGGACTGAAGGTCACGGACCATGTTCGTGAACATGACGCCGTCTATAAAATAAGAAGGTAAGCCGCCCGGCATCATCAAAAACCCTTGATCTACGATCCCCTGCGGCCGCTTGAAACAAAAGGCCCCCTGTCTCGTAAGACAGGGGGCTTTTTTACAGGCTTGCCTTATCTCGATTGGGCCGACAGCCGAACCACGTTCGATGCCTGCGGGCCTTTCGGACCCTGGGTCACTTCAAACTCGACCGCTTCACCTTCGTCAAGCGACTTGTATCCGTCGCCTTGGATCGCGGAGAAGTGCACAAACACATCTTTGCCGTCCTCCTGAGACAGGAATCCATAACCCTTGCTGGCGTTAAACCACTTCACAGTGCCTTTTGCCATTCTTTTTTCACCCCTTTCTTATGTATGAATGAGATTATCGTTTGAGGTTTCTCTGAAGGTATGGACAATCAGGAATCCCCGCTTGGAGCCGTCCGCGGGTCACAAAAAAACCGCAGAGCCTTGCTTCAGCCTCTGCGGTTCGGTAAATCCCTACAAAAACTCGCTCACAAAGCGTCATAACATTACCATACCGGAAAACGCTTGTCAAGTTTTTTTAATGGACCGCGCCGGCCGCGTTGCGATATAAGAGGTCAGGACTTTCGAGGGATGGTAGGAAAGCTTGGCCGCACGGAGACGCTCGAGGCCGGAGTCGTCCATCGCATGGATCGTCGAAAAGCCCGACATCTCCCGGCAGAACTCGCGGAAGAGATAGGCCGACAGACCGGCGACCTCCCGATCGGCCACTTCGAGCAGCACGCAAAAGATATCCGGCCGGAATCGGAACCCAAACGTGTAGCCGACGATCCGCCCGCCCCGCCGCGCCACGCGCCCCGTAAGGCCCAAGCCCACGGATTCTTCCAACGCCCGTCGATGGGCCGACGCGGCGTCCTCCAGCATCATTCGGTCCTCCTCCTGATTTCCGGACGACCGGCCGGATTCGGCATGTTGTCTCTTCCATCGGGAAAACAGGTCCAGACAGTCGTCCCGATCGGATGATCGGTACGGCTCAATCCGGACGGGATCTTTGCGGTGCTCCCGCACGAAGCGGTTGCAGGCCCAGCGTTTGGTTTTGTAGCGATCGCCCGCCAGTCGGACCAGCGCCTCGCGGTCATACAGGTACTCCTGTTCCTTCGGCTTGACGACAAGGCCCATCGATTCGAACGCCGGAACCTGTCCCGCATCGAGATTTTCAATGCGGGATATCGCCGGATGGGAATTTATCGCGTCCATCCGGTCAAAACATTGTCGAACGGCTTCATGGGTCAGGGTCTCCCCGATCGGCGGCAGGGGCATGAAAAGACCGTCGACATACCGCGCGAAGAGGCAGAACTGCCGCCCGATGATCGCCCAGTAATACCGGAGATGGTCTTTCCAGACCGTCAGCGCGGGCCAGGAATAACTCGACAGCTCCGTCGGGGTCCATCTCATGGCCGACTCAAACAGCGGGCGGTCCGCGTCGGTCAACGGGGTCAACCCGACCGACTCGGGGTTAACCCGCGCGCCGTGTGCGGCCGGTCGACCCGTCAAGGCCTCGCTCAGACGGGCCAGCGGCGTCAGGATCATCACGTCCTCCTGGTAGGCCCCGATCAGTCCCGGGTGCGCCCGAAGCGTTTTGATCGTTTCGTCCGTCTCCAGTCGAACGGCCATGGATCGGCCGTACTCAAACGGCCCCGCGGCAAAGAACGTCTCTACAATAAAAGGGCATTTGCGGTCGAACCCCAGGAGCACCGTCCGCTTGGAGGGATCCCACATCAAGGCCAGTGGAAAGAGTTGGCAGTCCAATGGACGGTCGTCGTAGATTCGGCACCCGTTTACGGCCGGATCAAAGGCGGGACAGATGTAGCCCTCGCCGCGCGGATGGGGAAGCAGCTCGATCCGGCCGCCTTTCGGATCGTCGAATCGTTCCGGCGGGATGCCTCGTTCGACGGCTCGGCGGATTTCCTCCGCGGTAAAATACGGCGCCAGCGGGCTGTCCTTCTCGGGAAAGCGGCAGCAGACATCACAGGCCAGGCAGCGGGAATTGGGAACCAGTTGGGGAAATGGATTCATGGAACGTCGGAGGTTCATCCTACGCGGTCGCGGCGACGGAGTCAAGCGCCGCCGACCGTCCGCCGGGCGGGGGCGACAGGAGGGCTTTTGGGAAAGGGCCGTCTTCGTGTATAATGAACCCGATTCCCAAAAGGTCCCGCAGGGTCGGATGAAAAAACCTTAAAGCCAACTTTAAAAAGGAGATACCGGTGCCGTACTCAAACATTGGACGATGGATTGTATGCATAGCCCTCTGTATCCCGCTCGGCGAAAGTCCCCTGCGGGCCGCCGACCCGGACGCGTCCAAGGACGCGGCGTTTGTGAAGATTCTCGAGGGCGCCTACCAGGCTTCCTGCGACAACGTCGATCGCCTCCACGATTACTATCGGGCGGACGCGCAAATCATCCACGACGGCCGCCTCACGACGCTCGACGAAACGATCAAGGAAATTAAAGAGTCCATTCAACCGCTTCAGGATCTGCACTGCAGCTACCAACCCCGGGTGCGCGGGAGCCGGATCAGCGGCGACATGGCCTATCTGGTCGTCCACGAATCGATCCGCCTTAAGGCCGGCTCGGTCGAGCCGGAGGAGATCGAACAAATCTGCAACTATGTCTTCCTCAAAGAGGGGTCGCAATGGAAGATCGCGGTGGACCATTGTTCCACCATCCCGGGAGAAGCCGTATGAGCGGCCGGTATTATTGTTGACCGCCCGGGGAAAGCGTCCGAACCGAACCGCGACGGCCTAACCCGCCGTCCGGATACGGATCCGGGAGGCGGATCTGGATTTTCTCCCGACCCTCAAAGAAGGCCGGCCAGATCTTCGACGGGTCCTCCGCAAAAACGGCTCCCGGATCCGCATCCATGATCACCCAGTCCCCGCGCACGAACTCGGCGTCCAACTGCATCGGCGCCCACCCGGAGTAACCGGCATAGACCCGGACCGTTCTGTCCGGGTCCGGCTTTTCAAGCGCATCGGTCAGGAGCTTTCGGCTGGCCGTGAAGTAAATGTTGCCGAGGATTTTCTGCGCCCCCTCCAGCGGCGAGTCGGAACGGAGCAGCACCAGCACCATGTCCATGTTGACCGGCCCCCCGAAATAAATGGGCTTCGATAATTTCCGGATCCCTTTCATATCCGGAAGGGCCTTGTCGAGCGGGACGTCGGTGGGACGATTGATGATCACCCCCGAGGCCCCCTCGGGACCGTAGGTCGCCAGAAGAATCACGGAATGGAGAAAGTTCGGATCGTGCAGACGGGGAGACGAGAACAGGAAGATCCCCGGCCGCAGGGTCTCCGCGGTTCGAGCCGGTTCGAATGCTTGGGCGGGAATCGCCGGCGCCGTCCCGACAAGGATCAGCAACGCGGCAAGGACGCATCGCGGATGAGCGTCGACGGACCGGAGACTGAAAAAGAAGGGGAAACTCATCGGGAACGTCAGGACCGGCCGTTTCGGGGTTCGGTCTCAAAAATCAGGTTTATAAATTTCCGGATCTCGGACAACGCCTCCGGAATCACCTCATGGCCCATGAGGTATTCCCGGAGCCGGACCGAGAAGCCTTCCGCGCGCAAGGCCGCCTCGGCCTCCCGCGCGCCCTCGACCGGCAGCACCTCGTCGTTCTTGCCGTGAGTCAGCAGGATCGGCAGACCGGACGCGGCCGGAGATTTCTCGGCCGTCAGCGTTTCGGGCCGGGCCAGGTATCCGCTCATCGCGACGATCCCGGCGATCCGCCTCGGATAGCGGACGCCCACGTCGAGGCTCATCACCGCCCCCTGCGAAAACCCCGCCAGCGCGATGCGTCTCGACGGGATTTTCTGCCGCTCCAACCATTCGATCAGTTCAAATAGAAGTGTCCGGCTCTCAAGAAGGCCGCGCGGATGATGGGGCGGAATCTCATACCAGGCCCGTCCTCCCCAGATGACCGGCAGCTCCATCGGCCCGTCCGGAAAGATCCACCGCATTCCGTCGAGCGCGATCGCATCGGCCAGGGGGGCCAGATCCTCGCCCCGGACACCCCGGCCGTGCAAGGCCACGATACAGCCGATGGGCATCCCGACCGGCCGGAGTTCGGTGAAATTTAACATAGGGCCTTGGGCCGCTTGCACCGGACGAACCGAAGAACCGTTGGTCCTGGGATCGACGCGCCGATTTTTCGGTTCAGGGGGCCGGGACGAAAGGGATGGAGGATTCCGAAAACGAGGGACATTGAGGCGAGCCTGCCGGCCGAAGACGGAACAAGCCCGGAACGGATCGCCGGGCGGGACAATCCCGGAAGTGGATCATCTCCCCCGGCCGCCGCGGCCGCCGCCGTATCCCCCACCGCCATATCCCCCGCCTCTGGGTTCCCGTTTCTGCTGGGGACGGGCTTCGCTGACGATCAGGCTTCTATCCATAAAACTCTTCCCGTTAAGCATCTCGATGGCTTTTTGAGCGTCTTCGGAAGAACCCATCTCCACAAACCCGAACCCGCGCGGACGCCCCGTCTGACCATCGGTGATGACCTTGACGGAAGCCACCGTTCCCGCGGTGGCGAACAAATCGCTGATCTCTTTTTCTGTCGCTTGATACGAAAGATTACCGACGTAAAGCTTCGCGCCCATCTGATTCTCCTTTGATCCCGCTGCGGATACTCCGAAGGTCCTTCGGCCATCGGACGTTTAACAACCGCCAGCTACTATGATATATACGAAAGACATTGTCAAGTGGAAAACGGCGCTCATTTCCGTCCGTCAGGACCGGTCGAAGGCGCCGCCGTTTCGGGGGAAGACATCGCCGTTCCCGCCGGCTTCCGGACCCCGGCGCCGTACCGATAAACCAGGTCGCCGCCGAAGTAACCGGTGGTCGCCAGCAGGAGAAGTCCCGCCACGGCCAAAGTGAGATAAATCGTTTGAACCCGAACAGACCAGCGATCCCGGACCCATCGGCGGAAGATCAGCAGGACCCCGAAGAGGATCAGCGTCGCCACGGCGAAGGACTCATGCCGGTCGATCGCGTCTTCCGGCACCCCGGCCGCCTTCACCGAGTCTTCGGCCCACCACCCGAACCCGGAGGCCACGATGCCGCCGACGAAGCCGAAGATCAGCAACCATAAACCGAACTGGCGGTAGGATTCGCGCGGGAAAAGAAACCCCCAAAACTCGAAGAAGACGGCCGTAAAGAGGAGGGCGATCGGAAAATGAACGAGTATCGGATGAAGGGGGTGGTCGATCACGCGGATCTCCATCGGGGATTGATTGAATCGTATCTCGGAATTCATATCGATCGAAGCTTTCGCCGCGGTCGATCCGCCGATCAAAACATGCTTGGCGATTCTCATCCTAAAACAAAACCGTCGCAAAGTCAACCGTACCCGATCCGATCCCTTTGGAGAGCGGCCGGCGGCGCGCTTTCCGTTTGCTTTTTAAGCGGCCGCGCGTTAAAATGGGCATCGAGTCCGTCCATGTTGATCTGTCCGAACTGCAAAAAAAAATATCGCTCCAATATTTTGGTCTGTCCAAACTGCAAGTGGGAACTGTTGCCCCCCTCCGTGATCAAACTTCAGACCGACCATCCCGATTTGAAACCGGCCCCGGGTTCCAAGAAGCAGGCCCTGGCCAGGAAGCCGACGCGCCCGGTGCAAACCGAGGCCTACGTCGAGCTGATCCGTGGCAACCCGATCGAGGTGAAAGAGACCCGACGCCTCCTGGAAAAAGAAGGGGTGGCGTGCCGGATTGAAAGCGACGAGACGGCGCCGCTGCCCTACACCCTGGACGGAGAAAACCCGATGGGAAGCTCCCAGGCCATGGTGGTCCGGGTTCCCGTGTCCCAGATCGAAAAGGCCCGGGCGCTGTTGGACTGGGAAAACCAAAAAGAAGAGCCTCATCCCGCGATGGACAAGGCCCTTGCCGAAGATCAGGAAGACGTGCTGGTCTGTCCGGCCTGCGAGTCCGAGGTCATTCCGGAAGAAGGGACCTGTCCTGAATGCGGATGGGAGTTCGATCTGGGCGACGAAACGGATGAAGAGGAATATTTCTGTTCCTCCTGCGGCGAATCCTGCGATCCGGACGATCCCGTCTGCCCGAACTGCGGCGCCCACTTCGATCATTGAAGCGGTCGACGCGACGGGCCGACCCGGCGGGAAACCCGCCGTCCCCCACCGGCCCGTCCGCCCGGTTTGAGGGGAGTCGAAGACCGCAAAAGGATTACGGCTCGAGGTCGCGCGACTTCACGGTTTTTCGCCCGTCCGCCTTGGCCTTCTCGATCGCGTCCAGGCAGAGTTTCTCAACCCGCTGGCTCAGCACCTCCAGAATTTCGGCCGACGTATTGAACCCGGACTTTTCCCGCACAAATTTCTTCACCTTCGATGCCACCACCAAAATATCCGCCATGCGTCTCTCCTTTCGGTATGAGTTTTTCGGATTGAATTTCTCCGACTGCGTTTCGGAGCGATGAAACAAAGCGGTCTTTATTATAGCCATCCCTCTTTTCGCGTCAAGCATTATTATGACCGGGGCTTAAGAACGCCCGCCGAGCTGCCGCTCCAGCGCTTCGTAGAACGTGAGGATATGGACGCGGTTGGCCCCGAGATCCCCGACGCCGATTCGCGAAGCGGAGTAAACGTAGACCTCGACCTCGCCTTGCGGCGAGCCGGTCACCAGAACGGACAGATCGTCCCGGAACCGCCAGATCAAGCTCGACACCTCGGCCTGATAGGCGCCCACGTCCCCTTCCGCGCGGATCATTTTCCACCGGGGGAGGGACCGGATCGTCCGCTCCACCGCCGTCTTCACCGTCTCCTCCGGCAGCCGGTAATGCCGGATGCGAAGCTCGGGGAGGAGCGGATCCGCGGTCGTTTCGGCCGTGTTGTAGCGCAAATAAATCGAGAGGCGCTTCATGAAACCCGGCGGATCCGACAGCATCGGTCGGTTCATGACGATCGCGACGACGGCCGCCGCCACGGGCAGAATCAGGACCAGCCCCACGAGAAGCTTGGACCGCATGCTATGCGCCCTCTTGGTTGGAGCCGCTTCGGCCGCGGCGGCACGAACCCGCCGCCGGGACCAGAGATCAATGCGGCGGCGCGGCTCCCACCGGTTCCGGAGTCGACCCCCCGGACGGCTCCAAAGGAATCACGTTCACGGCCCCGAGGCTTGAAAGCGGCCGATCGAAGCGGTCCGAGCGTCCGACCGCCAGAATGATCAAGGCGTCCGGCCGGAGATGCTTTTGGGCCACCTTCAATATCTCCTCGCGCGTCACCCGGACGACGCCGTCCCGAAATCGTTCCAAATAGTCCGCCGGCAGCCCGTAATATTCCAGCGAGGCCTGCCGGTTGGCGATCTCCGCGCTGTTCGAGAAAGAAAACACGAAGGAGTTCAGGAAGGCGTCCTTCGCGAGCCGGAGCTCTTCTTCGGTGACCGGCTCCGTCCGGATCCGTCGGATCTGCTGCTCGACGGCCGAAATCGCCTGATACGTGGATTCCGCCTTGGTTTCCCCGTAGGCCACGAACAGGCCCCGTTCCAGATTTCCGGGCGTAAACGTACTGCCGACCGAATACGCCAGGCCCTCCTGGGTGCGGACCTTCCGGAACAAGCGGCTTCGGAATCCTCCGCCGCCCAAAACATCGTCCAGCAACGACACCGCGATGTAATCCGGATCGTCCCGCCGGATGCCCAGATGCCCGATGCGAAGGTGCGTTTGGGAAAGATCCTTCTCGATCAAATTGACGGACGGCCTGAACGGGTCGCGGACGGGCGGCAGGGCGGGGCGGTCGGTCGGGCCCGTCGGCCAATCGGCGAACGCCTTTCGGATCTTTTCGATCATTTCTTTTTTATCAAAATCGCCCGACAGCGACAGGATGACCGCGTTGGGATGATAATCGCGCGCGTGAAACGCGACCAGGTCGTCCCGCGTGATCCGGCCGATCGTCTCGACCGTGCTTTCCCGCGCCAGGGGATGATCCGCCCCGTAAACCAGCTGGGTAAACCGCCGGCCGGCGATGCCGGCCGGGTTGTCGTTTCGACGGCGGATGGCCTCCAACGCCTGCCGTTTGGCCAGGTCCAGCTTGTCCTGCGGGAAGGCCGGATGCATCAACATATCGGCGAAGAGGGCCACGCCCCGGTCCAGGTCCTTCTTCAGGACGTCCAACGACGCAACGCCGGCGTCCGGGCCGATGGAGCTGCCCAGCGACGCCGCCATGAATTCGAGCTCCTCGTCCAGGGCGTCGCCCGAGATCGAGGCGGTGCCCCCGCTCCGCATCACGATCCCGGTCAGACCGGCCAGGCCGATCCTGTCCGAGGGTTCGTAAACGCCGCCGGTCCGGATCATCGCCTGGATCTGGACCCGCGGAAGTTCGTGGTCCTCCAGAAGGTAGAGCACCATCCCGTTCTCCAGCGCGACCCGTTCGGCCTTGGGCGGATGAAAGGAGACCGGCGGAAAGACCATCGTGCGGGGATCGGCGGCGAGGGCCGAGAAAACAGCCATGAAGAACAGAAGACCGGTGAGAAGGACCGCCATAGGGGCACGGCGCGCCGTGCCACTGCGATCCGATAAACATCCGGATCTTTTCAGCGGCCTCCTACTCATTGCCCTTTTTCACCAGCGTCGCCACGGTCCGATTGCTCTTGACAAAATACCGCCGCGCGACGCGCAACACGTCCTCGGCCGTCACCCGGGCGATCGCATCGCGGTTTTCCAGAAGATACCGCCACGTTCCGGCGATGGCCTGCGCCGCGCCGAGTTGCGAGGCCAGCCCGCTGTCCGAGTCGAGGGAGCGGATCAGATCGGCGTCGAGATTGTTTAAGACTTTTTGGAGTTCGCGGGGCTGCACGGGCTCCGTCTTCAGACGGCCAAGCTCGGCGTCGATCGCGGTTTCCAGTTCCCCGGTGGCGTGGGGCGCGCGGGGGACCGCCTGGATCATGAACAGGCTGGGATAGCGCGCGCCCGGCACATCGGCGCCCGTCGAGACGGAGACGGCGAGTTGTTTCTCCTTGACCAGCGTTTTATAAAGCCGGGAGGACCGGCCGCCCGACAACAATGAATCGATCACGTCGAACACGGGATCGTCGGGGTCGTCCAGGGCCGGCCGGTGGTATCCGATCAGAACGGACGGCTCGGCGTCGAACTCGACCTCCACCCTCCGCTCGCCGGCCTGCTTCGGCTCGACCGTGACGACGGACGGCGGCGGGGGCTGCGCCGGGATCGACCCGAAATAGGTCTGGACCAGACGGATCGTCGACGCGGGATCGATGTCGCCCACGATCGCGATCACGGCGGTCCCGGGCCCGTAGTAGGTCCGGAAGAAGGCCTCGGTCTGCGCGCGGCTGAGGGCCTGCACATCGGAGGTCCAGCCGATCACCGGCATGCCGTAGGGATGCGCGGTGAAGGCCGCCGCCAAAAAAGCCTCGTACAGGCGGCCGGCGGGCGAGTTGTCGTAGCGCAGCCTCCGCTCCTCGAGCACGACCTCCTTCTCCTTGTAAAACTCGCGCAGCACGGAGTGGGCCATCCGGTCGGACTCGATCGCGGCCCAGAGCTCCAGGCGGTTGGACGGCAGACTCACGACGTAGCGCGTCATGTCCTTCCCGGTCGTCGCGTTGAGGCCCACCGCGCCGTTTCGCTCATAGATCTCGCCGATCTCGTTCGGGATCACGTACAGCTCGCTCTCCCGCTCCAGGTCATGAAATCGCTTCTCGTCATCGGCCAGCCGGTCCGGGTCCGCCCGAAGCCCCTTCCCCCGTTCCGCGCGGAGATCGCTCCAGGCCCGGTCCAGCCGCTTCAAAACGACGGCCTCCTTCGCGTAGTTCTTCGTGCCCAGCGTTCGCGTCCCTTTGAAGGCCATGTGCTCGTACAGATGCGCCACGCCCGTGATCCCGGGCCGCTCGTTCACCCCGCCGACCTTGAAGGCAATCATGCAGGAAACGACCGGCGCCTCGTGCCGCTCGACCATCACGAGCTCGAGGCCGTTCGAAAAGCGGTGCTCCACCACGCGCCCGGCCAGATCGACTTCGGCCGGCCGGACCGACGCCGCGGTAGGGATGTCCTCCGCGGAACGAACCGGCGCGAGGCTTCCCTGCGATAAGAACAGGGAAAGGACAAGAACAAGCGGCAGCGAGCGCCCGGGGACCTTACGCATCCTAGACCACCACCCGCATCAGATCGTCCACCGTCTCGCAAAAAAAATCCGGCCCGGCCCGTCGGAGCTCGTCCGGATCGCCCAGCCCGTACCCGACCGCGCAGACCGCGATCCCGGCCGCGCGCGAGGCGTGGATGTCGTGAAGCCCGTCGCCGATCATGACGGTCCGCTTCGGATCGGCCGACAATTTTTCCAGGACCGTCAGGAGCATCTTCGGATCGGGCTTGAGCGGCAGGCCGTTGTCGCCGCCGAGGATCAGATCGAAGCGGTTCCGGATCTTCAGGCCGGCGGCGATCGGGTCGGCGTAGGCCTGCGGCTTGTTCGTGACGACCGCCATTTTCTTGGACCGGAAATGATCCAGCACGCCGTCGATGCCCGGGTAGAGCTTCGTGGTGTCGAGGAGGTGGGTCATATAATGGCCGCGGAAGATCCGCATGGCCTCGCGGAACCGCTCGCCCTCCGCCTCGCCCACCGCCTGCTGGATCAAGCGGCGGACGCCGCTGCCGATGTAGGTATAGATCACGCCGGGCGCTTCCTCGGGCAGACCCAGTTCCTTGAGCGTCAGGTTCACGGAGGTCGCGATGTCGTCCTTCGTGTCGGCCAGCGTTCCGTCCAGGTCGAATATGAGCAGCTCGGCTTTAAACGTCATCCCGTTTTCTTAAAGAGGTCGTCCAGCTTCTTCCGGACCGTCTCGGCGCCCCCGCCGGCGGCGGGCCGGCCGGTCGCCTCGGCGAAAACGAAATAGTCGCAGAAGTTGGCCTTCGCTTTATCGGCCACCCACTCGGCCTGGGTCTCGCGGCATTGGTTGTGAACCGTCCGGTCGTGAAACCGGCAGTTCCTGCAACAATGAAGATCGACGCGACAGTTCGGGCAGACCGCCGTCCGTGAAAGCGGCTTCCCGACCGCAACCGGCCTCCGGCAGGCATGGCATACCGTCATGGAGAAAATGATACGGGAAAGGCCGAAAAACCGCAAGCGTTTTTTCGGTCCGCGGCGCATTCCTTCATTGATTTATCGAGCCAGAATTGGTATGATCCGGCCATCGTTCTCCCCTTCCGCCGACTGAACCGAGACCGAGGTTCCCGTGGCCGAATCGAAAACCAAAACGACGCGCAAACCCGGCGCCGGAAGACGGCGCAAGAAACCGGGCGGCGTTTCGACGGGACTTTCCGCGCCCGACCTGCTGGCCGCCGCGCCGCCGGCGAACGTCGCCGAGCTGCACCGGCTTATCGAGGCCGACGGCGGGAAAACGCTCGCGACCTATCGCGAACCCTACGGCGGAAACTGGCTGGCGCTGGCCGCGCTGCCGATCGAGAGCGTCGAGCCGACGCCCTACCAGCGGAACCTCTCCGAGACGCATGTCCGGAAACTGGAGAACGTCATCGGAAAGATCGGCCGCTTCCTCGACCCGATCATCGCGGTCCGGAACGATGCCGGCGGGACGGTGAAGTACTGGACGCCGAACGGCCATCACCGGCTCTCGGCGATGCGGACGCTCGGCGCGAAGAGCATCGTCGCGATCGTCGTGCCGGAGCCCAAGGCGGCCTACCAGATCCTCGCGCTCAACACCGAGAAGGCGCACAACCTTCGCGAGAAATCGCTGGAGGTCGTCCGGATGTACAAGGAACTGGCCCGATTCGACGACATTCACGAGGAGGCCTACGCGCTCGAATTCGAAGAGCCGGGCTTCATCACGCTGGGTTTCTGCTACGAAGACCGGCCGCGCTTCTCGGGCGGCGCGTACAACCCGATCCTCCGGCGGGTGGAACAGTTCTTGACGAAACCGATCCGCGAGGCGATGGAGATTCGGAAGGACCGCGCGACGCGGTTGCTCGCGCTGGACGACGCGGTGACGAAGCAGGTCGAGGCCCTGAAATCCCGGGGCCTGGCCAGCCCGTATCTCAAAAGCTTCGTCGTCGCGCGGATCAACCCGATCCGCTTCCGGCCCAAGGACGCCGAGCCGCTCGGCTTCGATGAAGTGATCGACCGCATGACCAAGACCGTCGTCAAATTCGAGCCCTCGAAGATCACCATGGACGACCTCGCCCGCTCCGGCAGCACGGGGGATGAATCCGAATGAACGAAATGAACGATACGATGCGATGAGCTCCCCGCCCCGCTTGAACCTGCCCCTATGGGCGGGCATGGTCGGCGCCGCCGGACTGGCCTGGCTGCTTTACGAAATCTTCCGGCCGCTCTTCGCGCCCGTGATCTGGGCGATGATCATCACCCACCTCTTCTGGCCGGTCCATCGGCGCTTGATCCGTCGGATCCCCCGCTGGCCGAACTTCGAGGCCGGTCTGGTCTCCGTCATCGCGGTGTGCATCCTCGTTCTCCCGGGGCTCGTGCTGTCGTCGCTCGTGGTGAGCGACGCCGTGGCCGTCTACCGCCGCCTGGAGTCCGAGATTCAAAGCGGCCAGGCGACCTGGTTGACCGCGCTTCAGTCGCATCCGGCCGTCCTTTGGATGCTCGACTGGGTTCGCCGACAGCAGTCCGCCCCGGACCGGAACCTCCAAGCGACCCTTCTCAGCAACGCTAGGGAGGCCAGCCTCTTTCTCGCGTCGCAGCTCTCCAGCATTCTGGGGAACGTCGTCTCGTTTTTGCTCCACACGGGCGTCAGCCTCTTTACGGCGTTCTTCCTGTTTCGAAACGGGGCCGGCTGGCTGGGCTGGGCGCGACAGATCACGCCGATCAAACACGAGATCCAGGAATTGGTCCTGGGCCAGGTCGATCAGACCGTCAAGGCGATTCTGTACGGCAACATCATCGTGGCGATCGCCCAGGGTTTCCTCGGCGGCGTCGGGTTCTGGATCGCCGGCATCCCCTCGGCCGTGATGTGGGCCGCCGTGATGGGCTTCCTTTCGCTGATTCCGATCGTGGGGTCGTTCCTGGTCTGGCTTCCGGCGGCGCTCATCCTCCTGCTCCAGGGGGATGCGCCCCATGGGATTTTTCTCGCGGTGTGGGGCGCGGTGATCGTCGGCCTGTCGGACCACCTGCTCCGTCCCCTGATCATCGGATCCCGGACGCGTCTTTCGACCTTCATGATCTTCATCAGCCTGCTCGGCGGCGTGCAGGCCTTCGGAATGCTGGGAATCGTGCTCGGTCCCATGGTCGTCGTGATCACGCTCGCGCTGCTCGAAGCCTACGAGCAGTCTCTAAAAGTCGAACTCCCGACGGGATCGTAATCGTAAAGAGACGAATGATCTTCATGTTTACGGAGGCACGCGCATGAATCGAAACCTGAGCCGACGGGAAGCGCTCGGCCTGATGGGCGCCGCGGCCGCGCTGCTGGCGGGTTGCGGACCCGGGTCGTCAAGTCCACGATGGCTGAGGAGGTTGTGGTCCCGAAACACGGCCGTGACGGCGAAACCGCCCTGTATCGTCAGGCCGGAGCAGACGGAGGGTCCTTATTTCGTGGACGAGCGGATCAACCGTTCCGACATCCGGTCGGACCCCTCGGACGGTTCGGTGAAGGAAGGCCTTCCGCTCCGGCTGGCGCTTCGCGTCCATGAAATCCGCGGAGAGGACTGCGCGCCGATCCCCGGCGCCATGGTCGATGTCTGGCACTGCGACGCGCTCGGCGTTTATGGGGACGTTCGGGACCGGTCCTTCGACACGCGGGGGAAGAAGTTCCTGCGCGGCTATCAGATCACCGACGCCGACGGGACGGCCCGCTTTCTGACGATCTATCCCGGTTGGTATCCAGGCCGCGCCGTCCATATCCATTTCAAGATCCGCACGAAACCCGAGTCCCGGCGGGGCTACGCGTTTACGTCGCAGATCTATTTCGACGACGCGCTCACCGACCGGATCCACTCGCAGGCTCCCTATGCCGCCAAGGGAGAAGGACGATTGAGGAATCAAGAAGACGGGATTTTTCAAGACGGGGGAGAGGAGCTGATCCTTCAGCCGGTCCAACAGCAGGAAGGCTACGCGGGAACCTTCGATATCGGGCTAGTACTGGGCTGAATCACCGGTGGCCAGGCCGCCTTATTTCTTACCAGTTGTCCAATGATCTTGGACTAAGAACATGTTTGTTTAATTTGTAATACAGATTCACCCCTCCCCCGCGCTGGCCGACGGATTGGGGCTTAATGTTAAATTAAGGTAATGCGTGAGTCGGAGATGAACGTCGTAACGGGCGGGCTTAGTTATATCGGCAAATACATCACGCGACGGCTTGTAGCAAATGAAAGGCAGGTCCGCATCTTAACGGGCCATTTAAACCGTCCAAATCCCTTTGGCAATCAAGTCTCGATTCTCCCCATCAACTTTGACAACGATCAGGAACTCATCAAAAATCTTCAAGGGGCCGAGACGCTTTATAACACCTACTGGGTGCGCTTTGATCATGGCAACGTCTCTTTTAATAAAGCGGTCGAGAATACGAAGCGTCTGATCAGGGCGGCCGAAGCCGCCGGCGTTCGGAAGCTCGTCCATCTGAGCGTCTCGAATCCATCTGAAGATTCGCCCTATCCCTATTTCCGAGGAAAAGCGATTCTGGAAAAGATCATCGCACAGTCCAAGCTACCCTACGCGATCATCCGGCCGACCTTGGTCTACGGCGGAGAAGAAGAAATCTTGGTTAGCAATATCACGTGGCTCCTCCGGCGTTTTCCGATATTCGCCGTCCCGTCACGTGGCACCTATCGCGTTCAGCCGATCTTCGTGGATGACCTGGCCGAGATGGCCGTCAATGCTGTACAGAATGCGAACAACAAAATCATCGACGCGGCCGATCCGGAGACATTTACATTTGAGGAAATGATCCGGTTGATCAAAAATAAAATCAAGAGTAGATCTATTCTATTTCACGCGAGCCCCGGCCTCTCGCTTTTTCTCCTAAAGATTGTCGGGATCATGATGAACGATGTCGTTTTAACACCGGACGAACTGGGTGCTTTGATGGACAATCTTCTCGTATCCAAGAACCCGCCGGCCGGGAAAACTCGATTGAGCGACTGGCTGGATCGCAACGGAGATAAATTAGACCGGCGATACGCCAATGAGATGATCCGGCATTTTCGTTAACCCCCTCCTCCGCGCCGGCCGAGGGATAGATGATATTGAAAAGAAGCCGAGGAAAGGAGTAGATTGGAAACAAGAGGCCCGTATGGAACGATCCGCTCAATTGAACTTTATTCAACAACAGGGCTT